>JAPLTR010000796.1 GCA_026398065.1 Verrucomicrobiota bacterium
TCCGATTCCGGCCGCCGCATCGCTTCCGGCTGCCGCCGTCGCGACCGCCCGCGCGTTCCTCTCCGCCCATCAGCTCGCCCCCGCCCGCTACGCCGTCTGCGCCGCCGCCGGTTTCGCCAACGTCCGCCTGAAGACCTGGCCCGCCGACCTCTTCGCCGCCGCCCTCCGCCACCTCCACGAGCGGCACGGCCTCCGCACCCTCCTCGTCGGCCACGAGAGTGAGCGCGCCCATCTCGAATCCCTGCTCGCCGGCGTCCCGTCCTCCACCGCCGTCCTCTGGCTCGGCCGGGAAAACTCCCTGCCCACCCTCGCCGGGCTGATCGCCGACGCCTCCCTCTACCTGGGCAACGACACCGGCGCCATGCACCTCGCCGCCGCCCTCGACGTGCCGGTCGTCGCCGTTTTCGGCGGCGGCACCTGGCCCCGCTTTGTCCCCGCCGCCCGCCGCGGCCTCGCCCTCGTGCAGCCGCTCCCCTGCTTCGGCTGCGGCTGGGACTGCGCCTTCGGCGACACCGACGCCCCCTGCCTCGCGGGTATCACCATTTCCGATACGACTGCCGCGCTCGATGCGGTCCTCGCCCGGCCTGAGGCCCCGTTCGCCGTCCGTGAGATCGCGCGCCTGCCCGCGCCGTCGCTCGCGCTCGTCGCCGCGTCCTCCGCCCGCTATCGTTCGCTCCGCGCCGGACACCTCGCCCGCCAGCACAAGCTCGAGGAGCTCACCGCCCTCGACCGCGAGAAGGATCACGCCATCCTCGAAAAGGAGTCCGAAATCGACGCCCTCAAGGCCGCGGCCGACACGAAGGACACCGAGATCGACGCCCTGAAGGCCGTCTGCGACGAACGCGAGCGCCTGATCGTCCGGCAGGACGGGCATATCAAGCATTTCCAAGGCGCCGTCGCCGACCTCGAGGCCCGCCTCCACGCCGCCCAGGACGACAAGGCCCGCTTCCAGCACGCCCTCGCACAGCTCCCGCCCGACACCGCCAGGGCCGCCGACACGCTCGCCAACCAGTCGATCCACATCCGCAATATCGAGGCCCTCGTCGTCCTCCGCGACCGCGAGCTCGCTGCGCTCAAGGCCACGCTCGCCGAACGCGACCAGTCCCTCGCCAACTACGCCGCCGGTCACGCCGCCCTTGAGCAGGCCAAGCACTTCAGCCGTCTCCTCGCCGCGAAGGAGGCCGTGATCCAATCGCTCAGCCGCGCCTGCGCGGAACGCGAGTCCGTGATCACGCGCCTCGCCGCCGACACCACCGGCTCCACGTCGCTCCTGCACCGGTTCGGGCTCTCCGCCAGCGCCTACTTCCGCGAGAAACTCTGGCGCCCCTTCGAAGCCTGGCTCTTCACCCGGGTCGTGGAAAAATACTGGATGCAGATCGGCGTCCTGCGTCACCACGACCCGAAGCCGCTCCGCTGGGACACCCTTCCCGCTCCTCGGTTGCCCGACGCCCAGCTCCCGCAGGTCGCGATCGTGACGCCGAGCTACGGTCAGGAAAAATTCGTCGAACGCACGATGCGCAGCATCCTCGACCAGAATTTCCCCCGCCTGGTCTACGCCGTGCAGGACGGAGGCTCCAAGGACAACAGCCCCGCCCTCATCGCCCGCCACGCCGCCCGCCTCCGCCACTGGGAGTCCGTCCGCGACGCCGGCCAGGCCGATGCCATCCGCCGCGGCTTCGCCCATCTCACGCCCGCCCTCGGACCCGATGACATCATGGCGTGGCTCAATTCCGACGATCTCATCGGCCCCGGCGTCCTCCGCTATGTCGCGGAGTTTTTCGCCACCCATCCCGACGTCGATGTGATCTACGGCCACCGCATCATCATCGACGAAAACGACGGCGACGTCGGCCGCTGGATCATGCCGCGTCACGACCCACACGTGCTGGAGTGGATCGACTACATCCCACAGGAAACGCTCTTCTGGCGGAAGCGCGCCTGGGACCTCGCCGGTGGGATCGATCCGAGTTTCCAGTTCGCCCTCGACTGGGATCTCCTGGCGCGCTTCCAGCAGGCCGGCTGCCGCATGGTGCGCGTCCCGTATTGCCTCGGCGCCTTCCGCGTCCACTCGGAGCAAAAGACCTCCCAGGCCATCCACACCATCGGCGCCGAGGAGATGAAGCGCATCCGCACCCGCTTCCATGGCGAGAACCAGGACAACTGGGCCACCATCGACCGCTACGCCCGCCGCACCCGCTTCCGCGGCGCCCTTGTCTCCCGCCTCCTCGCCCTGGGCATCCGCTGGTAGCCACCGGCGACTCCGCGCGTCTTTGCTAGAGTAGTGGTTTTCCGTCCACCGCTTGTCTCGTCTGTTATTCTTCCCGGCCCTCCCACTCTTCCCCTTCCTCCCATCCCATCGCCCGGCGTCGCGAAAAATAGTGCTGATTAGTGCCCATTAGTGGTTAATTCGTCCCACTCCCATGCTGCTCAGCATCGTCGTACCTGTCTACAAAGGATCGCCAAATGGCGTGAAGGCTATGACGTCGTCCTGCCCCAGCGCCGCGCCCGCACCGGCGAGCCGTGGATCAAAAAAATCGTCGCCGCCACCGGCTACAAGGTGATCAACAAGATTGCCGATGTCCGGATCCCGCCCAACACCGGCGATTTCCGGCTGATGGCGCGTCGCGTCGTGTCCGAGGTCGTGAAGCTCAAGGAAAGCCACGGCTTCCTCCGCGGCATGGTCGCCGTCGTCGGCTTCAAGCAGGCCATTATTCCGTTCGACCGTCCCGCCCGCTTCGCCGGCGAGACCAACTACAACCGCTTCTTCGGTTCCCTGCGCATCGGCTTCAACGGCATCTTCTGTTTCTCCACCTACGCGCTCACCCTCAGCACGATGTTCGGCTTCATCATCGCCGGCTGCTCGTTCTTGCTGATGGCGGTCTACCTGTTCTACAAGGTCATGGGCTGGCAGATCCTCTGGGGCAACCCCACCCTCGTCATCCTCATCTCCTTCCTCGGCGGCATCCAGTTGATCAGCGTCGGCATTTTGGGCGAGTACATCGGTCGGATCTACGAGGAGGTCCGCTCCCGTCCGAAATTCATCGTCGACCGCGCGGAGGGCTTCCGCCCCTAGCCTCCCGATGAACCGGCTGTCCACGTGGTGCGTCGGCGTCGCCACGCTGCTGTTTCTCACCGTCGTCTGCTTCTGGGACTACTACCCGCCGATCGCCGGTCCGCAGCGCCTCGGCGTTGTCCTGCCCGATGCTCCGGTGGGCACGCGTGAGCCGCTCATCGTCACCGGTCAGGCCGGCGCCGGTGAGTTCCTTTTCGTTCACTACGTGGGCGACCGCCGTGTTGTCTTCGGCTACGATAGTTGGGGGCACGGTGGTCCGAGTTCACCGCCCATCCCGATCACGCCGGGCGTCCGCCAGGAGCTCGAGGTCCAGATGCCGTCGCTCGCCGCCGTCACCGCCAGCCCGGAGCCGGCCTCCCCGCTGCTGCGCGTCGTCGTCAACGGAACCGTTGTGCTCGAGGCCTTGGTCAACTTCCGCCGGCGTGGTCCCCTGCGCGCTTACTTCGCCCGCAACCCCCTCGGCGGCACTTCCTGCGGCGCGGAATTCACGGGCCAGCTCACGCGTGACGATGGTCGCCCGCTGATCGGCGCAACCCGCTCCTACTTCACCCGGGGCGAGCGCTTTCGGCACTGGCTCTGGTTCGGTCGCTGGCAGGTGCTCACGCTCGGACTCGTGAGCGGGGCCGCGGCGTGGACGTGGCATCGGATGACCTTCTCGCGCGCCACCGACTTTCGTGCCTTCACCCAGCCGTTTCCGACCGTCGAAACCACCCTCCGCACCCATCGCACTTTCCTCCTCACCGCCGCGTTCTGCGGTCTCGCCTTCACCACCGTGCTCACGAACGGCACCTTCCGCCTGGTCACCCCCGAGTCGTTTGGAAATTTCTACGACTTCCAGGCGATGAGCCTTCTGCAGTTCCGGCTCGATGTGCCGGAGGAGGCCCTCAGCGGCGAGGCCTTCATCTATGCCGGCAAAACCTACGGCTATTTCGGCATTACCCCCGCACTCCTGCGCCTTCCGTTCGTAATTTTTGGGGTGGCCTTTGGTGAACTCAGCCGCGCCGCGATGCTCGTTTATTACGCCGCCACGCTCGTGGGCGCCTACCTGCTGCTCCTCGACGCCACGCGCCTGCTCCGCCCGTCCCGCCCCGGTCCGCCTGGCTGGCAGACGATCCTCTTCACCGCGCACGTGGGCCTTGGCAGCACGGTGTTCTTTCTCGGCAGCCGCGCCTACATTTATCACGAGGCCATTCTCTGCGGCATTATGTTCGCTGTGTTTTCCTGCTGGTGTGCCCTGCGCCACCTCGGGTGCCCGTCCGGCCGCTGGTGGCTTGGCGCACTGGTTCTCGGCGTGCTGTCCGTCCACGCGCGCCCCCCGACCGGTTTTTTCGCCCTCACCGTCCTCGGCTGCGTCGCGGTTGCAACGATGCTCCCCTTCCTTCGCTCGCGCCCGTTTTCGCTCCGCGCACTCCGCCGTCCCCTCGCCATCGGCGCCCTTGCCGTCGCCGGGGTCGCCAGTTTCAACGCCCTCAGCTACGCCAAGTTCCGCACCTTCGAGGGCTGTCCGCTGCGCTACAATGTCCAATATTCCCCCAAGCGTCTCGCCAAGATCGACAGCAAGCAGTTCCACGTCGCCAACATCCCCTACGGCATCGCCTCTTACCTCTACCATCCGACCATCGAGGTCTCACCCCGCTTCCCCTGGCTCTACCTCGCGCACGAGCTGCCCACGGCGAGATTTCCCGCCGCCAAACTCGATCTCCCGGACCGGACCATGGCACTCCCCTACGGCATGACCGGGCTGTTCGCGCTCGCCATTCTCGTCGGCGCCTGGGCCTGCGCCCAACTCCCTGCGGCCCGGCCGCCGATTCTCACCCTCTGGGTCGCGTTCATTCCCACCTTGCTCGCCATGGCCGCCGCGATCGCCGTCGCCGAACGCTACACGGGCGATTTCGTCCCCTTCCTCATCGCCGCCGCCGCCTTCGGTCTTGCCGCCCCCGTCTGGCGGCCGGCGGCCATCGCCGCCCTTGCCGCTGCGACGTTGTGGGCCTGCCTCCTGACCTTCGCGATGGCGATTCACTATCAGGGCGCGATGGTTTGGGGCGTGCCCGATGACGTGAAGCAATCTTATGAGCAGCTCCGCGACCGCGTGGACGGGATTTTTCTCGGCCGGCGCCCCTCCGTACCGTGAACGCCGCACCCGCCCCGCTCGTCCGCCTGGTTCCATGGCTCATGGGCGTGCTCGTCTTTGGGGTCCTCGTTTTCGTCGGGATTCTCACCACCTGTCCCTCGCCTCCAGCTGAACTCAACCTGGAGGTGCAGTTTCCCAGCGGCAACCCCGCCCGCACCGAACCGCTCATCGCCTCCGGAGTCTTCTCCAACGCTGACTTCCTCGTCGTCACCTACCTCGATCGCACCACCGCGACCCTTTCCTACGATTTCTGGGGCGCCGGCGGCCCGACCTCGGATCGTTTCACGTTCAAACCGGGTGAACGCTACGCTTTCCGGATCACGATGCCAGCGTTCACCGCACCGGTTTGGGGGCCTATCGCAAAAACCGGCCCGCTTCGGGTGGAACTCGACGGCCGCCTGATCTTTCAGGCGGACGTGCCCTTTCACACCCGCGCCGACGACCAGATTTTTTTTGGCGAAAACCCCATCGGCGGCAACACCTCCGGCGGAATATTTCGCGGCGACATCTACACCGCGGACGACCGCGAATTGCGCGGCCTGCCCACGGCTTTGTTCTCCTGGTCTGAGCGCTGCCGGTTCTGGTTCGCCCGATGGCCCGGAAAAGCCGCTTGCTTCGCGGGGCTCGGCCTCGTCGCTGGCGCGCTGGTTCGATGGCTTTTTATCGCCTTCGCCGATCGGCGGCGACGGGGAGAAGGCCTTCCGTCGCGAGTCCGTCGTGCGCTTTCACCGCACAAGTGGTTCCTCGCCACCGCCACCGTATGCACCCTGGCCTTCGCGTATGTTGTCACCGGTGGCACGTTTCGCCTCATCTTCCCCGAGGACTTTGGCGCTTTCTACGACTATCAGGCCAAAAGTCTCCTTCAGGGCCGCCTCGACGTTCCCGAGTCCGCCCTGAATGCCGAGGCGTTTGTTTTCGGCGGAAAATATTTCGGCTATTTTGGCCCTAGTCCCGCGCTTCTGCGGCTGCCCTTTGTCCTCCTCGACCTCGGCTTTGGCCAGTGGAGCCGGAGCTTCATGCTCGTCTACTACCTCGCGTCGCTGACCGCAGTCTACGCTCTGCTGCATGCCGTCTTCCGCCTTTTCGGCCGCCGCTCTTCGTCCCCCGCACCGATCGATGTCGTCCTGTTCGTCATGAGCGCCGGGCTCGGCTCCTCGCTCTTCTTCCCCGGGAGCCGCGCCTATGTCTATCACGAAGCCATTATGTGCGGCGTGGCCTTCGCCTTGTGGAGCGCGTGGTGCTCGCTGCGCTGGATCGCAAGCCCCGGTGGTCGCGCGTGGATTCCTGCCCTCCTGCTCGGCACGCTTTCGGTCCACGCCCGCCCACCGGTGGGTCTCTTTGCGCTGTCTCTCCTCGGATGCGCCGCAGCCGCCCTCTTGTGGCAGAACCGGTCCACGGGTTCCCGCTCCTGGCTTCGCCCGATCGCCATCGGCCTCCTTTCCGTGCTGGGCGTCCTGAGCTTCAACGGCCTCAGCTACCTCAAGTTCAAGAGCCTCGAGGGGGCGCCGCTCAAGTATCACGTTCAGTACGGCCCGGCCCGCCTCGCCGTCATCGATGGAAAGAATTTCCACGCCTCCAATTTCAGCTACAATTTCGGCGCCTATGTCTGGCGGCCCAATTTCCTCTTTCGCCCGGTCTTTCCCTATTTCTACGTCCAGGGCCGCGATCCCGCCGAGTTCCCCGGCACCAAGATCGACCTCGCCGAGCCTACCCTCGCCCTGCCCTACACCATGCCGGGCATCTGTTTCCTCGCCGTCATCGGCGGGG
Source organism: Verrucomicrobiota bacterium (assembly GCA_026398065.1). Classification (GTDB taxonomy): domain Bacteria; phylum Verrucomicrobiota; class Verrucomicrobiia; order Opitutales; family Opitutaceae; genus GAS368. The sequence continues at coordinate 6,972 of JAPLTR010000796.1, forward strand.
CCCTGGCCCTCGTCCGCTGGCCCGCCGCACGGCAACCCCTCGCGCTCCTCGCGTGCGCCCTGCTCCCGATGTCCGCCGCGCTCTTCACGGCCATCGCCATCTCCCAGCGCTACACCGCCGACTTCATTCCCGCCCTCTTCGCCGCCGCCGCCTTCGGTCTCGCCGCCGCCGAATTTCTCCCCCGCGGTTTCCACCGCGCCTTCCGGGCCACGGCCATCGCGCTTGCGCTTTGCGCCATGGTCGTCACCGCCGCCACCACCCTCAGTTACCAGGGCGAAGGCGTTTGGGGCGTGCCAGACGACGTGAAGGCCCGTTATCAATCTCTTCGCAAGGCGTCCGACGCCTTCTTTCACTTCAAGCCCACTCCATGACCGCTGACCGCAAACCGCGCGCCCTCATCTTCATCGTCGCCTACTACGCCGAGTCGACCATCCTCAAGGTCCTCGACCGCATCCCCGCGCTTGAAGGCTACGACACCGAGGTCCTCCTCATCGACGACTGCTCGGGCGACGCCACCTATGCGATCTCCGACGGGCTCCGCCGGCTCGGCACCTACAAGCACAAGCTCACCGTCCTGACCAACCCCGTGAACCAGGGCTACGGCGGCAACCAGAAGCTCGGCTACCACTACGCCATCGAACAGGGCTTCGACTACGTCGCCCTCCTCCACGGCGACGCCCAGTACGCCCCCGAGATGCTGCCCGACATGTTCGCGCCGCTCGCCGCCGGCACCGCCGATGTCGTCCTCGGCTCCCGCATGCTCACGCCCGGCGATGCCCGCAAGGGCGGCATGCCGTTCTACAAATGGGTCGGCAACAAGATCCTCACCTCCTACCAGAACTTCATCCTCCGCTCGTCACTCGCGGAGTTTCACACCGGCTACAAGGCCTACACCACCGCGGTGCTGCGCCGCATTCCCTTCGAACTCAACTCGAACGTCTTTCACTTCGACACCGAGATCATCATCCAGTTTCTGCGCGCCCGAGCCCGCATCACCGAGATCCCGATCCCGACGCACTACGGCAACGAGATCTGCCGCGTCGATGGCGTCCGTTACGCCTGGGATGTCGTCAACGCCTCCACCGTCGCGCGCCTGCAGGACTACGGCCTCGTCTACCGCCGCAACTTCGACGTCGAGTCCGTCGTCGAGGACAACAAGCACTACCTCCCCAAGACCACCTTCGCCAGCACCCACTCCGCCGCGATCGCGGCCATGCCCGCCGGGGCCACCGTGATGGACATCGGCTGCGGCCCCGGTCACCTGTGCCCAGCTCTCCACGAGCTCGGCTGCCGCGTCATCGGCGTGGACCAGTTTCGCCCGTCCGACACCAGTGCCTTCGACGAATTTCACGTCACCGACCTCAACGCCAACCCCTTCCCCCGCCCGCTCGACGACGTGCAGGTCGTGCTCATCCTCGACGTGATCGAACACCTCACCTCGCCGGAGAAATTCTGCGACGAGCTGCGCCGCCGCACCCAGTCGAACCTCTCGGTGAAGATCATCATCTCCACGGGCAACATCAGCTTCATCGTCACCCGGCTCATGCTGTTCCTCGGCCAGTTCAACTACAACAAACGCGGCATCCTCGATCTCACCCACACCCGCCTCTTCACCTTCTCCTCGCTGCGCCGACTCCTCAAGGAACAGGGCTTTGTCGTCGAACTGGAGCAGGGCATCCCCGCCCCGATCCCCCTCGTCGTGAAGAACGCGTTCTGGCAGAAATTCGCGCCCCTGATCGTTCCGCGCGCCGTCCGAGTTCGCCCGTGAAACGCCTCCTGCCCCGTCTGCTGGTCGCCGCCGCGCTTTTCATCGCCCTCGCCGCCCTCTGTCTGCGGAACTACTATCCGCCGCTCGCCAATCCTCTCATTGTCGACCTCGTGCTCGACCGCGGCACCGCCGGGCAATCCGAGCCCCTGGTGGTCGCCGGCCGCGAGCTCTTCGGCGATTTTCTCTTCGCCCGCTACATCGACGAAACGCACGTCGTCTTCGGCTACGACAGCTGGGGCCATCCCGGCCAGATTGGGACGACCCCCGTTGCGATCGTCCCCGGCGCCCCCCTCCGCCTCAGCATCGAAATGCCCGCGCTCAACCAGCTGCGCGGCGATTTCTCCGATCCGCCGGGCCGCATCCGCGTCACCTGCCGCGACCAGGTGGTTTTCGATGTCACCGACCACTATTTCATGCGCGAGCCGCGGCAGATCCACCTCGCGGAAAATCCCCTCGGTGGCAGCGCCTGCGGTCCCCGGCTGCACGGCCGGCTGCTCTCCCCCGACGGGCGTGAGCTCCGCGGCGACCCCGCACGCTTCTTCACCCTCGGCCAGCGGGTGTCCGGCTGGCTCACGCACAGCCGCCAGATCTTCGCCCTCGTGCTCCTGTGCGGCGCCCTCGCCGCGGGCTGGTTCCCCGCCGCGTGGTTTCAACCCGCCGCCCTCCGTGCCGTCCTTGCCGCGATCCGGATCCACCGCTGGTTCGTCGGCACCGCGACCGTCTGCGGCCTCCTCTTCGCCTGGATGGTCACCACCGGCACGTTCCATTTCGCGTACCCCGAGGACCTCGGCTCGTTCTACGACTATCAGGCGACAAGCCTGCTCCACGGGCGGCTCGACGTCACCGACGACGCCATCGGTGGCGAAGCCTTCGTGTTCGAGGGAAAACTCTACGGCTACTTCGGGCCGACCTCCGCCCTTCTCCGGCTCCCGTTCGTCATCTTCGGTTTCGGCTTCGGCACCCTCACCCGCGCCTTCATGCTCGGCTATTTCGTCGCCGCGCTCTTCGGCTGCTACGTCCTGTTGCGCCAGGCCTGCCGGCTGACCGGCCGCACCCAGGAACCTCCTCCGTGGGCGGTCGTGCTCTTGATCGGCCATGCCGGGCTTGGCAGCACCCTGTTCTATCTCAGCAGCCGCGCCTACGTCTACCACGAGGCGATCCTGGGTGGCGTCGTTTTCGCCTTGTTCACCTGCCACTTCGCGCTCCGCCACCTCGTGGAGCCATCGCGCCGCTGGTGGCTTTGGGCTCTCGCGTGCGCCCTGCTCTCGTTGCACGCCCGCCCTCCCACCGGCCTGTTCGCCCTCACCTTCCTCGGTTGCGTCCACGCCGCCCATCTTCTCGCGGCCCTCCGCCGGCGCTCATTCGGCCGGCTGGCCCGCCCCGTCGGCCTGGGGCTCCTCTGTATCCCCGCCGTCCTGACCTTCAACGGCCTGTCCTACCTCAAATTCAAAACCTTCGATGGCGCCCCCCTCCGCTACAGCCGGCCCTACGGCCCGGAGCGCCTCGCCAAGATCGACGGCAAAAGCTTTCACGCCGCCAACGTCCCCTACGGGTTCTACACCTACTTTGTCCGGCCCAATTTCCGCCTCGAGCCGAAATTCCCCTGGTTCTACATCGGCTCTCCGCAGCCCGGCTGGGAGTTTCCCGACAAGAAGATCGATCTGCCCGACCACACCCTCGCCGTCTCTTTCGCGATGCCCGGACTTTTCCTGCTCGCCTCCCTCGGGGGCCTCGCCACCGCGCTCGCCTTCCCCGCCACCCGCAGCGCCCTCCTCGTCACGTGGATCGCCGTCGTCCCCATGAGCCTCGCGCTCTTCGCCGCCATCGCCACCGCCCAGCGCTACACCGGCGATTGGATCCCGTTCCTCGCCTGCGCCGGCGCCTTCGGACTCGCCGGGCTGATCTCGGCCCCGTTCCGCCTGCGCCTTGCCTTCGGCGCTCTCCTCGCCCTCGCGACGCTCGCCGCCGTGCTGCTCACCTTCGCGCTCACCCTCCACTATCAACGCGCGGTCGTCTGGGGCATCGAGGAGGAGGTGCGCCAGTCCTATCAGGAGATCCGCCAGCGCATCGACGCCGCGTTCGGCCAATCCGCCCCCACCCCGTAACTCCTGTTGCCCTCCGCCCGCCCGTCCCTCATTTCTTTTCCTTTCAATTATGCAGCACGTCTTCGTCACCGGCGCGTCCGGCTTCCTCGTCGACCGCCTTCTCGCGGACGGCATCACCGTCACCGGTTGGGACAATCTTTCCACCGGCCAGATCCGTTTCCTCGACGGCGCCCTCCAGCACCCGAAGTTCAAGCTCGTCCGCGGTGACAACCTCGACCTTCCCGCCCTCACCGCCGCGATGAAGGGCGTCGACTTCGTCTTCCACCTCGCCGCCAACGCCGACATCAAGGACGGCTGGCAGCACCCCCGGAAGGACCTCGAGCAAAACACCATCGCCACGTTCAACGTCCTCGAGGCCATGCGCGCCAATGGCGTGAAGCGCATCGGCTTCTCCTCGACCGGCTCTGTCTATGGCGAAGCCCTCGTCACTCCCGAGCGCCCCACCCCCGAGACCGACACGTTCCCCATCCAGACCTCCCTCTACGGCGCCTCGAAATCCGCCGGCGAAGGCCTCCTCGCCGCCTATGCCGAGGGCAACCAGATCGACGAGGCCTACATCTTCCGTTTCGTCTCCATCCTCGGCGAACGCTACACCCACGGTCACGTCTTCGATTTCTACAAGCAGCTCGTCGAGCACCCCGACCGCCTACGTGTCCTCGGCGACGGCTCCCAGCGCAAGAGCTACCTCTACGTGCAGGACTGCGTCGAGGCCCTCCTCCACGTCACGCGCAACCACACCGCCCGCGACGCCAAACACCACACCCAGATCTACAATCTCGGCACCCCCGAGTACGTGCAGGTCAAGGACAGCATCGCCGCGATCTGCGAGGCCCTCAACCTCTCGCCCAAGCTTGAGTTCACCGGCGGCGACCGCGGCTGGATCGGCGACAATCCCTTCATCTACCTCGACACGAAACGCATCCAGTCCACCGGTTGGAAGCCCAAGCTCACCATCCGGCAGGGCATCATCAAGACCCTCCGCTGGCTCGAGGCCAACCGCTGGGTCTACGAGGCCCGCCGCTGAGTTCGCCCGTGACCGCCGGCCCACGACCGCTCCGCTCTCCCGTCCTGTGGTCGTTGCTGGCGCTCTTCGTCCTCGAGTTCTGCCTCTTCGACCATTTCGGCTCGCGACGATTCACGTCGATCTATCCCCGCTGGAACGACCAGATCCAGTACCTGGGCGAGGCGTATCTCGGCCATGAATACGCTCGCGCCCACGGCCTCGCCGCCGGCCTCTGGCAGGCGCTGGTGAACTCCTCGGCCCAGGGCACCCTCCACGATTTTTTCGCGACGCTCCTGTTCGCCGCCGTCGGTCCGTCGCGCAGCGCCGCCCTCGCGCTCAACCTCCTTGTGCTCGTCGCGTGGCAGGCCGCCCTGTTCTTCGGCCTCGCCCGCGTCAGCGGCTCCCGGCTCCTCGCTCTCGCCGGTGCCGCCCTGCCGCTCACGCTGTGCGGCTTCTGGGATGATGTCCCCGGCTGCGCCTATGATTTTCGTCTCGATCACCTCGCCCTCTGCGCGCTCGGGGTCACGTCCGCCGTCGGCCTCTTCACGGACGGTTTCCGCTCCCGCCAGGGCTCGCTCGCCTTCGGTGTCGCCGTCGGCCTCACTCTGCTGACCCGCTTCCTCACCGGCACTTATTTCATCGTCATTTTGATCGCCGGGATGACCTGGTGCCTGTGCCAGTCCGACCGGAAACGCCGGGCCGCTAACCTCGCGCTTGCCGCGCTGGTCGCCTTCCTCCTCGCCGCTCCGTTTTTCTGGATCAATCGCGACTGGGTCTGGAACTACTACTACATCGGCCACTACGTCGGTCCCGAAAGCGCCATCCGCAACCAGCACTTCGGCCTCGGCCAGTCCCTCGCCTTCATCTGGGATCAGTTTTCTCATCGCCACCTCGGCGTTTTCTTCGGGCTCGTCGCCGCCGGCGGTGCGGTCGCTCTGGCCCTGACCCGTTTGGGCGACGCCGGTCGCTCCGCTTCGGTGCGTCCGCTCGTCGGCGGCGGCCTGCTCTTTCTCCTGGCGCCCCTGCTCGTTCTCACGCTGCACCAGCAAAAATCCGAGGTCGTCGTCGGCGCGCTGGCCCCCGGCCTGATCCTGCTGATCCTCGCCGGCTGGCAGACCGCCGCCGGCCCGGCCAAACCCGGCCGGGCGCTCGCCTGCGCCACCGCCGCCATCGTGCTGGCCGCCGCCGGCTTCTTTGTCCAACGCCAGCTCCGGCCCGCGTTCGACGCTCCCACCCTCGCCAACATTCGGCTGGTCAACTCCCTCGCCGATACGATCTATCGCCGCAGCCAGGCCGCCAACCTGCCGGAGGCCCGCATCGCCGTCGACTACATCACCGACTCCCTCGACGCCCAGGTGCTGCGCGTCATCTGCTACGAACGCCACCAGGTCTGGCGGCCCTTCAACATGACGCTGCCCACCGGCATCGCCGAGCCCACCGAAGCCGAGGTCATGGCCCGCCTCGGGCAAAGCGACTTCGTCTTCGTGACCGAAGACGCCCCGGCCGGCGGCTTCCCCTTCGACCAAAAGCTCATCGCCCTGCGTCCGCAGCTCCGCGCCTGGTGCGACGCCCACCTGCGCGCGGTCGATCGTTTCCAGCTCTCCAACCGGCGCATGATCCTTTACCAGCGTCGCGAAATCCCGTTCCCTTGAACCCATGAATCTGGTCCTCACCGGCTCCAGCACCTGCATCGGCCGCGCCCTCGCCGAACACTTCCTCACGCGGGGCCACCACGTGTGGGGCGTCGCGCGCAGTGACCAGGCCGACTTCGCCGCACAACACCCCAACTTCCGCTTTTCCCGCTGCGACGTCGCCGATTGGACCGCGGTCTCCGCCGTTGCCGCCGAGGTTGCCGCCCTCTGGCAGCGCGTGGACGCCGTCATCTGCGCCGCCGGCATCCAGGGCGAGATCGGCCCCGCCCTCGCCGCGGACCCCACCCGGTGGAGCGCGACGGTCCGCGCCAACCTCGATGGCACATATTTCACCGTCCGCGCCTTCGCCGCACTGCTCGCCCGCTCTCCGCACCGCCAGAAAATCGTCTGTTTCTCCGGCGGCGGCGCGACCAAGCCGCGCGCCAATTTCTCCGCCTACGGCGTCGCCAAGACCGGCATCGTCCGCCTCGTCGAGACCATCGCCGAGGAGGAGCGCGGCCGCGCCCTCGACATCAACGCCCTCGCCCCCGGCGCGATCAATACCCGCCTGACCGACGAGGTCCTCGCCCTCGGCCCCTCGGTCGTCGGCGACGCCGAATACGCCGCCGCCCAGAAACAAAAGGCCTCCGGCGGTGGCTCGCTCGACCGCGCCCTCGCCTGCGTCGAATGGCTCCTTTCGCCCGCCAGCGACGGCATCACCGGCCGCCTCCTCAGCGCCCCGTGGGACCCCTGGCCCAACCTCGCGGGCCACCGCGACACCCTTGCCAAGTCCGACATTTTCACGCTCCGTCGGATCGTCCCCGAGGAGCGAGGCCTGAAATTCTAAACCGCGTCAGCCCTTCGGGCCGACCGTCTTCGCCCGAAACACCCGGTAGTTCAGCAGCAAAAACACCACGATGGTGGACGGTGGTACCGCCACCGCCGTCGCCCAGGTCTTTTCCAGTCCGATCACATCGAGACAGAGGTGAAACACGCCGAAGTTGATCACCCAGCTGATCGCCACCGTCCCGAGGTACTCCCGCAATTGGCGCCACGTGTCCGCCCGCGCACTCGGCAGCGCCCAGAACCGGTTCAGCGTGTAGTGCGTCGCACTGGAGCAGAGAAACGCCAGCGTAAACGCCACGTCCGTCCCCAGCCCGAGCGAAAACAGCTTCATCGTCGCGACCTGCACACAAAAGGATGTGCCGCCGACGATCAAAAATCGCGCCGCGCGCTTCTGCGTTTCCCGGTCCGAGATCAGTTTCATCTCAGCGCACCGAATCAGGTTTCCGCTCCCGCTTCACCTCCAGAATCGCCCCGGTGAACAACGGGGGGCACGCCGTCCCCCCGATCGGGTTGCGTCCGACAAACACCTCCTGCACCCCCACCGCAAACAGCCGCGCCTCCTGCGCCCACACCTCGCGTCCATCCAGTTTCACCTCGATTTTCTTCGGCTCCCGTTTTTCCTTCAATACCCTAGGAAAGGACTCCAGCGACACCTCGATCGCATGCGGCGTCGCAAAATCGACCGCGAGCGGCGCACTGAACACCGGCGCCTTACCCCAATGGTCGAGCCCAAACCGCACGCGCCCGCCGTCGAGATATTCGACAAACAGAAAATCCCCGCGCCCCGTCTGCCCCGTGACCACGAGGGGATCGCGCTCCGTCCCACGCTGCGTCGGGAACATCACCGCCAGGCGCACCGTGTCGAATTCGCGCACCTGCTCGCCTTCGTCGGTACGATGGATCACCCCGTCAAACGCCGCCGCGACCTCGGCGACCGCCGTCCGGTTCCTGCCGACCGTCACCGCTCCCTCCGTCGTCGGAACCGATCCTGCCGCGGTGCCGATCACGACGCCGTTCAGCTTTACCATCACCCGGCTCGCCGCCCCCGAACGGATGACGGTTGTCACTTCGATTTCATGCGCCAGCGTGGCGTCGGCGCTGACCCGCTCGGATTCCCACTCCAGCCCGCCACCCTCCCCCGCTCCGACGGACATCGTGCCATCGCTCCGCGCCAGCGTGTACCACACCGCCCGCCGCTCACCCGTTTCGAAGGAAAACAGCGGCTGCCTTTTCCCCATCGCACCCGCCGCCAGCCGCACGCGCACCGTGCGCTGCTCCGCCCGCTCGGCCCGGATCGCATCGATCCCCGGGTTACGCTCCGCGCGCACCAGCTCCCCTGAAAAGGCCTTATCCGTCCGCCCCGCGGTCCGCGGATGCCCAACCGCCACGTCCGACGGCGACGACGGGTGAAACCTCTGATAGCTGTCCAGCAGCACCTCCTCGCCCAGTTCCACGCGCAACCGCCGCGCCAGACGCCCCAACTCCTCCGCCTTCATCCCTGTAAAATAGCCGTGCTCTTCCGGTGGATACAGCGATCCCATCTCCACCCGCAGCCGCCGCGCCGGCCCGCTCTCCGCCGCGATCACGCGGCTCACTTCCACGGCACCTCCGTCATGCGCATAGCCGATCCGCACCCGTCCCGCGCCCTCGTACTGCACAAACACATGGTCACCCGCCGCAAACGATCCCGTGCTCACCAGCATCTCTCGCGTCCCTGCCGCCGGCCAGCTCGCCGGCCATCGGAGGTCTCCCTCAAGGGGCCCGTGCTTCGTCCCGGTCATTTTCTCGATCAGCCAGGAGGGCGTATTGAACCACGTCGCCAGCCGCGCATAGGCCCGGGGACTCTGCCGGCGCAGATTTCCATACGCCTCGAAGCTCAACATCACAGCGAAGAAAACTGAAAAAACCACCAGCGCGGCGCACCCCGCCCTCACCAACCCGGACCTCACCTGTCCGCCACTCACCCTCGCCCAGCGCTGCAACGCCACCGCCCCTGTCGCCGCCAGCAGCACCAGCGCCGGCATGAAGTCCGCACCGTACCGCGCCATCGCCGCATAGAAAAACGCCAGCGGGATCGCCGTCCCGGCCGCGATCATCGCCGCCGAGCCCAGCGCGACCATCAACGGCGCGCCCTCGCCCGCCGACTCGCGCCGCCATGCCGCCAGCGGTGCCGCCAGCGCGAGCCACACCAGCGGTAAATTCACCAGCACCCCATAAAGATCGTCGAACCCCAGGTAGCCCGCCGGCAGTTCCGGCGATGGCGCGCGGTGCAGAAACGGAAAATAGCGGGTCCACTCTGCCGGCTGCAGCCAGTACATCCACAGGTTCAGCGGCAGATAGCTCCAGCGAAAATGCTGCGTCTCCGCCTCGAAGATCCCGCTGAATTGATACGCCACTCCGAATTCCGTCGGACTCCCAAACCGCGCGTAGTTGTACCACGCCATCGCCAGCCCCACCGCCCCCAGCGGCAACGCCGCCGCGAAGGCCATCTTCCAGGGAATGCCACCCCCGCTCCGCCGCGCACGCATCCACCACCAGATCAGCGGCACTGCCAGCAGCCCCGTCGTGTACAAATACGTCGGTCGCGACGCCACCGCCAGCCCGAGGCTCAGTGCCGCCCCGGCGAACCACCACGCTGCCCGACGCTCCGCGTGCACGCTCCGCCATACGCCCAGCAGCGCGAGCATCACATAAAAATACCCGCTGCTCAGTGGCAGCTCCCAGATGCTCGACCGGAGCACCAGCAGCGGCCCCATGCTCGCCGTACCGAGCGCCAGCACCCACAGCAGCGTCATCGCGATTCCCGTTTCCGGAAAATACCGCCGCCGGATCGCCAGAAAGATCCCCACGCTCACCAAGAAACCCGCCATCGTGAACGTCAGCACCGCCATCGGCAGCGGCAGCGCTGTGCCCCCCGACAGCACCCGAAACGGCAGCATCAGCGTCACGACCGGCGCCGCGCCGAAGTAGATATAGTAGTGCCCCCGGTACATCGACGCGTCGTGCAACGCGACTCCGGGCGGCCGGTTGGCCGGGTTGTAGGGGTCCGCCAGCTTCAACAACACCTCCGGCACCTCGACCTTCATGTAGAGGTGCCCGTCGAGAAACCCGTCCGTGAGCAGATTGTAGTAGTCCGTCTGTCGCTGCCCAAAATTCCAGCTCACACCTTCGTTCCGCGCCGTCCAGATATAGAGCAACCCCACCAGCGCGCACACCCCCACAAGGAGCCCACGCTCCCACCACCGCCCTTTCCGGCCCTGGCTATTTATTCGCTCCGCATTCATCGGCCCTCGCCCGCCCCGGAGCCCGCTCCCGGCCCACGACCCACCCCACGATTCCCCTGAAACCTCACTTGCGTCCTCCGTCCCGATGGCTTGGCCTTGGTCATTCGTCTCACGGAATGACCCACGCAAAACCCGAGCAACTCAATTTCGCCGTCATCGGCTGCGGCCTCATCGGCCGTAAACGCGTCCTCGCCCTCGGCAAAAATCCGCCGCTGCTCTACACCTGCGATCTCGACCCGGCCCGCGCCGCTGACCTCGCCCGGCTCGCGCCGGGCTGCACCGCGACCACCGACTACACGGTCGCCCTCGCCGATCCGCGCGTCCACGCCGTCATTGTCTCGACCCTCAACGCCTCCCTCGCCCCCATCGCCCTCGCCGCCGTCCGCGCCGGCAAGCACGTCCTCGTCGAGAAACCCGGCGCGCTCAACGCCGCCCAGCTCCGCACCGTCCTCGCCGCCGCCCAGCACACCGGCGTCCGTGTCCGCCTCGGTTACAATCACCGCTATCACCCCGCGCTCCAGAAGGCCCGCGAACTCCTCGAGTCCGGCGTGCTGGGACCGCTCATGTTCCTCCGCGCCCGCTACGGCCACGGCGGCCGCAAGGGCTATGACCGCGAGTGGCGCGCCGACCCCGCCCTCTCCGGCGGCGGTGAACTCATCGATCAGGGCGTCCACCTCATCGACCTCGCCAGCTGGTTCCTCGGCGACTTTCCCACCGTCTCCGGCCACGCCACCACCTCCTACTGGGACATGAAGGTCGACGACAACGCCTTCCTCTCGCTCCGCACCGCCACCGGCCAGACCGCCTGGCTCCACGCCACCTGCACCGAGTGGAAGAACCTCTTCTCCCTCGAGCTCTACGGCCGCGATGCGAAACTCTCCATCGACGGCCTCGGCGGTAGCTACGGCGTCGAAAAACTCACCTACTATAAAATGCTCCCGGAAATGGGTCCGCCGGACATCACCTCCTGGGAATACGTCCGCGGCGATGACTCCTGGGCCCTCGAAACCCGCGCCTTCGTCGACGACATCCGCCTCGCCCGCGAACCCTCGCCCGGTCTCCGTGAAGGCATCCGCACCCTCGAGATCGTCGAGGAGATCTACCGCCAGAGCGGCTATCCCGTCAGCATGGCGGGTTTGTAGCCCACGCTTGTCACTCCTCCCAACGCGGACGCGACCGGGCGAAGCCATCCCCGCCGTTCCGTCGAAAATTCAAAATCGAAACTCTAAACTCCCGAAATGATCATCACGCGCTCTCCACTTCGCGTCTCCCTCGGCGGCGGCGGCACTGACCTCCCCTCTTACTACCGGGAGCACGGCGGCTTCCTCGTCGCCGCGGCCATCGACAAATACGTGTACATCACGCAGCACCGCACGTTTCAGCCCGAGATCATCATCAAGTACTCCAAGCTCGAGCGCGTCCCCTCCGTCGACAAGATCGAGCACCCCATCATCCGCGAGGCCCTCAAGCTCACCGGCGTGACCGATCCCCACCTGGAGCTCACCTCGATGGCCGACATCCCCGGCGGCACCGGCCTCGGCTCCAGCGGCAGTTTCACCACCGCCCTCCTCAAGGCCCTCCACACCTCGACGCGCACCCTCCTGTCCCCGGCCGAACTCGCCGAGCAGGCCTGCGACATCGAGCTCAACAAACTCGGCGAGCCCATCGGCAAGCAGGACCAGTACATCGCCGCCGTCGGCGGCATCACCGCCTTCACGTTTCACCAGGACGGCCGCGTCGACTACCGCCCCTGCAAGATCTCCGAGGAGACCCTCTTCAATCTCGAAGACAATCTCCTCCTCTTCTTCACCGGCTACAGCCGCAGCGCCTCCGCGATCCTCAAGGATCAAAACGACAAGTCCAAGAGCAACGACCAGGCGATGCTCGACAATCTCCACTTCACGAAAGACCTCGGCTACCAGTCCCTCACCGCCCTCGAAGGCGGCAACCTCGAGGAATTTGCCCGCCTCATGGACGTCCACTGGCAGCGCAAGAAAGCCCGCAGTTCGGGCATGAGCAACGCCGTCATCAACGACTGGTACGACCACGCCATGGCCCACGGCGCCCTCGGCGGCAAACTCATCGGCGCCGGCGGCGGCGGCTTCCTGATGTTCTACGCCGGCGACAAGAAGAAGCTCCGCCACGCGATGCGCGAAAAAGGCCTGCAGGAGGTCCGCTTCCGCTTCGACTTCGAGGGCACCAAAGTCGTCGCCCAGAACTAAAATCAGGTTTCGTCACAGAGAACGCAGAGCGGCACAGAGCACACTGAGCCCAATCCTGTTTCACTCCGTGACCTCCGTGCCTCCTCCGTGCTCTCTGTGACACAATTCTCTTCCTCCTCCGCCCTCCCGGTCGCCCTTCTCGCCGGCGGCATGGCCACGCGCCTCCGCCCGATCACTGAAAAAATCCCCAAGCTTCTCGTCGAGGTCGCCGGAGAGCCCTTCTTCTCGCACCAACTCCGCCTTCTCAAGGCCGCCGGCCTCACCAAAATCGTCCTCTGCGTCGGCTATCTCGGCGAGCAGATCGTCAATCTCTACGGCGACGGCGCCAAGTGGGGCGTCCACATCGACTATGCCTTCGACGGCCCGAAACTTCTCGGGACCGGCGGCGCGCTCATCCAGGCGCTCCCCAAGCTCGGCGAGGCCTTCTACGTCCTCTACGGCGACAGCTACCTGCCCGTCGACTATCACGCCGTCGGCGATTTCTTTCTCCGCTCCGGCCAGCTCGGGCTGATGACCGTTTACGAAAACCACGGCCGCTACGACACCAGCAACGTCGAGTTCGCGAACGGCGAGATCCTCCGTTACGACAAGAAAAACAAGACGCCCGCGATGCACCACATCGACTACGGCCTCGGCGTCTTCCGCGCCGCCGCCTTCGCGCCCTTCCCCCGTGACGCCGTCGTCGACCTCGCCGCCGTGCAGATGGATCTCGTCGCCCGCCGTCAGCTTGCCGGCTACGAGATGAAACAGCGCTTCTACGAAATCGGCTCCCACGAGGGCCTGAACGAACTGGACGCCCTGCTGCGCGCCAGCCAAGTTCGTCCCAACTAAAACCTCCATGTCCTATTCTGTCCAACACCTCCGCGAGACGACCGAGATCATCTCGAAGATCAATCCCGACGACTGCGAAAAGTGCGTCGCCGAACTCCGCGCCACGCGCGAGCGCGGCGGTCGTCTCTTCATCCTCGGCGTCGGCGGCAGCGCCGCCAATGCCTCGCACGCCGTGAATGACTTCCGCAAGATCGCCGGCATCGAGTGCTACGCCCCCACCGACAACGTCTCCGAGCTCACCGCCCGGACCAACGACGAAGGGTGGGCGACCGTCTTCGTCGAGTGGCTCCGTGGCTCCCGCCTCAAGGCCGCCGACACCCTCCTCATCCTCTCCGTCGGCGGCGGCAATTTGGAGAAGAACGTCTCCCCCAATCTCGTCCTCGCCCTCAAGCTCGCAAAGGAGATCGGTGCCCACATCATCGCCATCGTCGGCAAGGACGGCGGTTACGCCGCCAAGGTCGCCAACGCCTGCGTGATCGTCCCCACGGTGAATGCCGCCAACATCACGCCCCACAGCGAGGCCTTCCAAGCCGTCATCTGGCACCTCTTTGTTTCGCACCCCGACCTCAAGGTGAACCAGACCAAGTGGGAAAGCGTCACCCCGCCCGCCCGCTAACCTCCTCTCAAAACGCGGCGCACCCCACGCCGCGTTTTTTATTGGTCCCTACGCATCCTTCCCCGTCCTCCCATTTCTCCCACCTCGCCCATTTCAGTCGCTCGCCCCGCCATCTTCCTCGACCGCGACGGCACCCTGAACCGTCAGGTCATCCGCGACGGCAAGCCCTACCCGCCCCAGACGCTCGCCGAGTTTGAGCTCTTTCCGGGGGTCCCCGCGGCCTGCGCCCAGCTCGCCGCCGCCGGGTTCACCCTCGTCGTCGCCACCAATCAGCCCGACGTGGGCCGGGGCACCCAGTCCCAGGCTGTCGTCGAGTCGATGCACGCCCGCCTCCTCGCTCTGGTCCCCTCGATTTCTCGCGTCGAG
>JAPLTR010000227.1 GCA_026398065.1 Verrucomicrobiota bacterium
CCGCGGTCTGGTTAAAGTTGGCCTCCCACTGCACAAAAGCCGAATTGACCACGGGGTCTGCCGCGCGGCCCGGGGCCAGCGCCGCGTAACTGATGGCGAGCCACAGGACTAGGCGGAGACCGAGGTGCGGCAGGCGGAGAAACGTGGACATGAGGACATTGAAGATGAGACCCTGCACGACGGAGCAAAAATGCACCCGCGTAAAGTCCGGTTCGCGTCCTATGCCGCCCTACAGGTTCTTGAGCGCCGCCCTTGCCGCGGCTTCCTCGGCGAGTTATTTGGAGGTGCCGCGGCCGGTGCCGAGGGGTTTCTCGTGGAGGTAGACGGCGACTTCATAGGCGCGGGCGTGGTCCTGGCCCTCGATGCGCACCACGTCGTAGCGGAGGGCATTGTTGCCGTGGACGGGTTGGACGAGTTCCTGGAGGCGGCGCTTGGGATTTTCGCCGTCCTCGGTGGAGGCGATTCGCGGGGCGGGTCGCCGTAGATCGCCAGGACCCCTTCTGTTTCCGCCTGCCCCACGCGAGGCCTACTTGCGCCGACGCCAAGCCGCGAAACCGAGGGCGAGGACTCCGGCCAGAGCTGCGTAGGTGCCGGGCTCCGGGATCGGGCTGGTCAGCGCGATCTGATCGAGGGTCATATGAATCGTGTCGCTGCCGCTTATCGCCCAGCCGTTCAATTTGGTGGGATCGGCGGTGACCCAAGCCCCGATGGGTACGCCCACGGTGGTCGTGAATTCGGTCGGGAAGAGGCCGGCAGCGACCGTAAAGGACTGCGAGCCGAGATCGGTATCGAAAAATACGACGCTGAACGAAGGCGCGGTGCTGCCGGGATCCAAGTGGCCGGTGATCGCGATGCTATTCATCCCCACGGCGCTAAAGGTGGGGACGAGATTGAATGCCCCCCAGCTGCCGCTGCCCGCCGTGCCGTTGATGCTGATGGTGGTCGCGTTTTGCGTCACCTGACCAACCCACGTGCCCGTCGCGGCGCCCTCCCTGGGCTGCGTTCCGGCGGTAAAATCATCGAGCACGAGCACCATCTGCGCGCCCGCCGGCGTCGCAAGGAGCAGAAGAACCGACAGCAGCGGGAGGATTTTTGTCATCGGGTACGGGACGGCCACCGCGGAAGTACGGAGGACCGCGCGCCGATCCTCTCATACTAATACTCACTAAAGATAGAGGGTTTAGTCCCTAGAGGTCTCAAGGTCGTGTCGTCTCCGCAGCAGCCCCGGATTCACCCGTCTCCCCGCTTCTCCGCCGCCCAGGTCCCCAGCGCCGCGCGGGCCGCGGCTTCCTCGGCGAGTTTTTTCGACGTGCCGCGGCCGGTGCCCAGGGGCTTTTCGTGGAGATACACGGCGACTTCGTAGGCGCGGGCGTGGTCCTGGCCTTCGGTGCGCACGACGTCGTAGCGGAGGGCGTTGTTGCCGTGGACGGGCTGGACGAGTTCCTGGAGGCGGCCCTTGGGGTTCTCGCCGTCCTCGGTCGAGGCGAGGCGGGGCTGGAGGTCGCCGTAGATTGCCATGACGACGCGGCGGGCGGTGGCGAGGTCGCTGTCGAGGTACACGGCGCCGACGATGGCCTCGAAGGCGTCGCCGAGCACGGACTGGCGGTCGCGGCCGCCGGTCTTCTCCTCGCTCTTGCCGAGGACGAGGCAGGTGTCGGCGCCGATCTCCTTGGTGAGGCGGGCGAGGAAGGTTTGGTTGACCAGTTGCGAGCGCCGGCGGCTGAGGACGCCCTCGCGTTCCTCGGGGAAGAGATGAAACAGGGCCTCGGCGAGGAGGATCTGGAGGACGGCGTCGCCGAGGAATTCGAGGCGCTGGTTGTTGAGCGCGTCGGGGTGCTCGGCGGCGAAGGAGGTGTGGGTGAGGGCCTGGGCGAGCAGCGCCGGGTCGCGGAATGTGTAGCCGAGGCGGGCCGAGAGGGCGGCGAGGGCGACGCTCATGGTCAGGAGCTGGCGCTCGTGTAGCGGCGCAGGCCGCGGTTGAAGACGAAGACGGCGGCGGCGAACCACACGATGGCTGCACCGAAGATCCACGCCGCGAGGCGGGCGTCGAAGCCCTGGGCGAGGAGGCGCGCGGGGACGTTGGTGATCATGACGACGGGCAGGAGCCAGACGAAGATCGTCTGCGTGGCCAGGCCGGTGAAGGCCGCGCGGGGCAGCCGGGAAAATTCCGTGAGGGTGAAATAGATGCCCTCGATGCCCTGCGCGCTGGTGAGCCAGAACGCGAGCGAGATGGACATCACGAGGAGGCTGTAGTGGATCACGACGCCGCAGAGCACCATCGCGATGTAGAGCGCGATCTGGGCGGCGCTGGGGTGCAGGCCGAGCCGGTGGGCGGCGTAGATCACGACGGCGGTGGCGACGAGGGAGTTGAGCAGGCTGTCGGGGTCGAGCTTGCGCGTCGTCGCCATGAACATGACGTTGCCGGGCTGCGCGAGGTAGAAGTCGAAGTTGCCGCTGCGGATATTGCGGCCCATCTCGAAGATGCTGCTCCAGAAGAACCCCATCAGGAAGCGCTGGATCAGCATGGAGGTGCCGACGAGGAGGACCATCTGCCACTTGGTCCAGCCGGCGATCGACTCGGTGTGCTCATAGATGACGGAGATCGTGAGGATGTTGACCGTCATCCAGAACAGCTCCACGAGCGACCAGATGAAGAAATCGCCGCGAAACATGAGGGTGCGCGTGATGGAGTAGCGCGCGCAGGCGACCCAGATTTTGAAGTATTGCGTCATGGCTCAGCCTCCGACGGCGGTGTGTTCGCGCAGGCCGCGCACCCAGAGCACCTGGTTGACGAGGAGGAGAGCGACGACCCAGCCGGCCTGGATCGCGTAGCCCTGGAAGATGAGCGTGGCATCGGTCAGCCGGCCGGTGAAGATCGCGGCCGGGAAATACATCTGGTAGTAAAACGGCAGGCACTTGGCGATCGAGTAGGCCCAGCCCGGGAGCAGATCGAGGGGGAACATCTGGCCGCCGAGGAGGGTTTCGAGGGCCATCGAGAGGATCACGAAGCCCTGGATTTCCAGAAACCAGAACGAGAGCAGGCCGAAGCAGTACGCGATGCTGAACTGGATCACGGCGGACATCGCCATCGCGGGGAGGCCGAAGGCGAGCACGCGGCCGAGGTCGGTCGGGTAGGCGAGGTAGTCCTTCAGGACGGGCAGGGCGATCAGGAGCGGGATAAACACCATCAGGCCGGACACGAGGCGCGCGGCCACGAAGATGCTGAAGCGGTAGGCGAAGTAGTTGATCGGCTTCAGGAGGAACTGGTTGATCAGGCCGTTGCGGATTTCCTCGCTGATCTGATAGTCCTCGTTGAAGGCGCTGATGAAGAACTGGAGGATGAGGAGCGTGACGAAATAGGTGATCGTCTGCGCGAGGCTGAAGCCGCCGAACCCGGCGCCGCCGGTGGACGCCGCACTCCAGAGGATGACCACGGCCGCGAGGTGGAAGAGCGAAAAGAAGCCGCGGACCGTGAAGTTGATGCGGTAAACGATGTTGCTCTGCAGCCCTGTGAGGAAGGCCTGGCGGTATTTGTCGAAGGTCGCGAGCATGGGACGGCGGAGAATAAAGCAGGGGAGGGCGCGGCGGCGCAAGCGGCGGAAGCAGAAAGCGGGTGGGAGGTGAAACGTGGGAGAGCGGAAGGCAATCGAGGTAGGGACGCCTCTCCGAGGCGTCCGCCCAGGAGGTGCGATAGCGGTCAGGGTTGGCGATTGCCCTGAGGCGGACGGCTCGGAGAGCCGTCCCTACCCGCTACTTAACCGCCAGCCCGAAGCGCTCGATCACTTCCTTGCCCAGCGCGCGGTAGGCGGTGGCGCCGACGCCGTTGGGATCGTAGGCGAAGATGGGCTTGCCGAAGCTCGGGGCCTCGCTGAGCCGGATCGTGCGCGGGATGACCGAGGCGAAGATCTTGTCCGGCAGGTGCTGCTTCACCTCGTCGACGACCTGCTTGGCGAGGTTGGTGCGGGAGTCGTACATCGTCATCACGACGCCGCCGAGCTGGAGGTCGTCATTGATGTGGGCGTCCTTGAGGCGCTGGACGTTCTTGAGGATCTGGCCGAGGCCCTCGAGGGCGAGGTATTCGCACTGGAGGGTAATGAGGAGGAGGTCGGCGGCGGCGAGGCTGTTCATCGAGAGCATGCCGAGGGCGGGCGGGCAGTCGATGATGATGGCGCGGTAGCCGTTGGACTTGCGGAGCGGCTCGAGCACGCCGCGGAGCTTCATCAGGTAGTTCTCCGTCTGGGCGAGCTCGATCTCGGCGGCCGCGAGGTCCTCCTCGCTCGGGATGAGGGCGAGGTGCTCGTAGGCGGTCGGGGTGATCATCTCGAAGATCGAGCCCTCGCCGCGGAGGGGGCCGTAGAGGCTCTTGCCCGCCTGCTTCTCGACGCCGACGGCGCTCGTGGCGTTGGCCTGCGGATCGAGGTCGATCAGGAGCGTGTGGATCTTTTTCTCGGCCAGCGCGGCGGCGAGATTGACGGCCGTGGTGGTTTTGCCGACGCCGCCCTTTTGGTTGGCAATGGTGAAGACAGTGGTGGGCATGTATGGTGGGACCATGTCTCATGACGCACGCCGCCGGACGCGGCAAGCGCGGTGTCGCGCGATTTCGCGGGCCGGAAAAGTTACGGATTTTTATCGTTTAATAATTATCAAATACGCTTGCGGCGCGGGGGCGAAAAGCTATTCCGGGACTGGCCGCGCGGAAAGTTTCGCGTAGCGTCGGATCGTCGGACCAACCCCTCAAGCCTCCCCTTATGACCCCTCAGCCCCGCCCCTCCCGGCTGGCGCGCGCGACCGGAGCCCTGCTCCTGGGCGCCGCCGCCGCCGTCTCCGCCCTCGCGCAGGCCCTGCATCCGCCCGCCCCGGCGCCGGCCGCGGCCCCCGCGCCCGCCGTGCCCGAAGAGACCATCACGCTCACCGCCTTTGAGGTGAAGGCCGACTCCGACAAGAGCTACGGCGCGCTGAACTCGAACTCGATCACGCGGTTCAACACCGAGCTCGACCGCATGCCGGTGTCCGCCGACATCTTCAACGAGGCCTTCATGAAGGACGTCGCGGCCGTCTCGGTCGAGGACATGATCACGACCTACTCCGCCGGCGCCGGCGCGGCGATCGCCTCGCCCGGACCCTCCGCGTCCAACAACCAGCCCGGCGACCGCAACGCCAACTCGTTCGTCGCGCTGCGCGGCCTCACCGCGCCGACGATGCAGCGCGAGGGCTTCATGCCGGTGAACACCTACATCCAGTCGGGCTCCACTGGCACCGGGTTCACGAGCAATTTCAACATCGAGCGCGTCGAAGTGATCAACGGCCCGCAGTCCCTGCTCTACGGCGTGGGCGGCGCGGGCGGCGTGATGAACCTGATCTCGAAGCAGGCGCGCTTCGGCAAGAAGCCGTTCGGCTCCTTCCAGTTCCAGGTCGACCAGTACGGCCACAAGCTCGGCCTGCTCGACGTCGGCGTGAGCGCGGGGAATGTCGCGGTGCGCATCGCCGCCACCGACCAGTACGCGCAGGGCAGCCGCCGCATCTACATCGGCGGCCCGATGAACGGCCTCTACGTCCAGCTCGCGCTCAAGCTCGGCAACACCGTCGTCCGCATCAATGGCGAGCGCACCGAGTACGACCGCATCGTCGGCACGAGCAACCAGGCCTTCACGGCGCTGAGCGCGGCCAACGACGTGCGCAACGGCCAGCGCCTGCGCTACCTGCTCGCCACCGACCAGCTCGCCGCGCCCGCCTCCGGCGCGGGCGGCGCCGGCTACATCGGCAACGGCAAGATCACCTGGGACAACGTCGATTCCTACGGCTCGTGGTGGAACACCAGCGAGTACACCCGCACCGGGATCGCGTCGATGACCGCCGACACCAAGTGGAACAAGATGGTCACGACGCAGTTCGCCGTCGGCTACCGCAACACCTACGACGACCGCGTGGGCAACACCATCACCTTCGCCGCGCCCAACCTCGCGACCAACCCGACCGGGCAGTTTGCCATCGGCCAGACCGGCGGCATCCCCCTCAGCTCGCTCACCCAGCCGGCGCGCACCAAGGCCATCCGCTTCTCGGCCCTCTTCACCAACGAGCTCTTCGGCGGTCGCGTGAAAAGCCAGAGCATCATCGGCACCGACTTTGTGCGCACCGACGGCGTCGTGATCACCTACGCCTATGTGCGGGCCGACGCGAATTTCAACCCGACCACGACCAACACCGCCATTGGCACCGGCTACAGCTACGCGCCGCAATTCTGGTACGGCGTTAACGACGGCCCGGTCCGCCGGCCGTTCTGGCAGCCGCGCCGCGTCGACCGCGTGACGTACAACGGACAGAATTACGTGCGCGTGATGACCAATCCTCCTCAGAAAAACCTGATCTCGCCGACGAACCCCGAGGGCCTGTACCCCGGTGGCATCAGCGCCCTCGGCGACTACCGCCTCGGCCAGACCCAGAACAAGGGCATCTACGCCGCGAACTACACCAACTGGCTCGACGGCAAGCTCGACATCCTCCTCGGCGCCCGCGTGGGCAGCTCCTACTCGGTGCAGTCCACCGAGGCCGCCCCGCCGTCCCCGCCCAGCACGACCTCGACGATGAGCACGAGCGCGGTGAACTTCAATGTCGGCGCCAACTACAGCCTGACCAAGTGGCTCACGCCCTACTTCACCGCGTCGAGCTCCTACAACCCGCCGCCGGTGTACGTCGCCGGCCCGATGGGCGCCTATCCGGTCGCCTCCAAGGGCACGGGCCTCGAGGCGGGTATCAAGGTCTCCAATACCGCCAAGACGGTCTCGGGCTCCGTCGCCGTCTACCGCGCCAACTCGAAGAACGAGGAGTCGTCCCTCACGAGCACCCTCCTCTTCGACATCAATCCCAGCGGCCTCAACGGCCTCTACAACGCCCCGAGCGTGTGGATCAACCTCGACCGCAAGACCCAGGGCGTGCAGGTCGCCGTGACCGCCAACCCGACCAACAACTGGCGCATGCGTCTCTCCGGTGCGCTCACCGACGGCGCGGTCGACTCCGACAAGAGCTTTCCGCAGCTCTACAACGACCAGTTCTACGCCAACGCCGCCGGCCAGGTCACCTACCGCAACGGCGAAGTCGTCTATGTGAACTCCGCCGGCGCCAACGCCCCGGTCCTCGCCACCGCGGCCAACGCGGTGCCGCTCACCATCGCGAAGCTCAGCACGGTCGGCGACCCCTATTACGCCAATCCGCAGGCGGTCACCGGTGCGATCAGCCGCACCAACCGCGCGGGCCTCGTGCTCTCCAGCGTCGATCCGGTGCGCGGGCCGATCCTCACCGGCGTGACGGGCCTGCCGATCTCGCAGCAACAGATCAATCCGGGCTTCAAGCCGCCCGGCACCATCGTGACCAATGTCGCCGGCGAGAAATCCACCGGCTACGCGAAATACAGCTTCGTGTTCACCAACAACTACACCTTCTCGCGCGGCTGGCTGAAGGGCCTGAGCGTGGGCGGCACGGCGTCGGTGGGCTGGCAGTACCGGCACTATTATTTCTACCCGAACGGCCTGGCCGACCCGGCGAACTCGCCGCGCGAGCTCTTCATGTGGCCGACCCAGGCGCGCTTCGACGGCCTGCTCGGGTACCGGCGAAAGCTGAGCAACCGGTACGAATTCGCGACGCAGTTGAACGTCTACAATCTGTTCAACCGCTACCACGTCCTGATCCTCCCGAACTACACGACGGGCTGGGCGGGCGTGAAAGACGCGACCTTCGACCAGCAGCCGCGCTCCTTCCTCTGGTCGAACACGATCAGCTTCTGAGGAGGGAAAGGGCGGACGCGAGTCCGCCCTTTTCATTGCCCGGCGCTTCGTGACAGCCTGCGTTGTGCCCGCCGCCACCCCGCGCGAAAATCCTCCCGCCTCTGTCGCCGTCCCGCGGGCGGTGTGGGGCGCCGCCGCGGTCATCGGGTTCGCCGCGCTCGCCGCCTACGCGAACAGTTTCTCCGGCCCCTTCGTCTTCGACGATCCCTCGTCGATCGTCTCCAACCCCACGATCCGCAGCCTCTGGCCGCCCTGGGACGCGCTCACGACCCCGAAGGTCGGGGTGACGGTCGGGAGCCGGCCGATCCTGAACCTCTCGCTCGCGGTCAACTACGCCTTCGGCGGCACCGCCGTGCGCGGGTATCATGTCGGGAATCTGCTGATACATATCGTGGCGGCGCTCGCGCTGTTCGGTGTGGTGCGGCGGACGCTGCGGCGCGGCTGGCCGGTCGGCGGGGGCGGCGAGGTAAGAGCGTATTCGGCGCAGAGCCTGCCGCTGGCGCTCGCGGTCGCCGCGCTCTGGGCCGTGCATCCGCTCCAGACGGAGTCGGTCACGTATGTTATCCAGCGTGCGGAGTCGCTGATGGGGATGTTTTACCTGCTCACGTTTTACGGTTTTGTGCGGGGGATCGATGCGACCTCACCGCGCGCGGCGCGGGTGTGGTTCGCCGCATCCCTCTTCGCGTGCCTGCTCGGCATGGGCACAAAGGAGGTTATGGTGTCGGCCCCGGTCATGGTGCTGCTTTACGACCGGACATTTGTGGCGGGGAGTTTTCTCGGGGCGCTCCGGCGGCGGGGAGGATTTTACACCGGTCTCGCGTCGACGTGGCTCTATCTCGCGTATCTCTTCTTCAGCAGCGGGGGCACGCGGGGCGGCTCGGCGGGCTTTGGCGTCGGCGTCGGCTGGTGGGACTACGTGCTCACGCAGTTCCCCGCCATCGCGCACTACGTGCGGCTCTCTTTCTGGCCGCATCCGCTCGTGTTTGAGTACGGCACGTTCTGGGTCGATCGTTGGACGGAGGTGTTGCCGGGGGTGGCGGTGGTGGGGGCGCTCGTGGCGGGGACGGTGTGGGCGTTTTGGCGGAGACCGGCGGCGGGCTTCCTCGGCGTCTTCTTCTTCGCGATCCTGTCCGTGACGACCCTCGTGCCCGGCACGACGCAGATGATCGTCGAGCACCGGATGTACCTTTCGCTCGCGCCCCTGCTCGTGGCGGTCGTGCTGGTGCTGCACCGCTGGCTCGGCGTGTGGAGCCGCGTGGTCGTTGCGCTCGCCGGCTGCGCGTGTGTCGCGCTCACCTTCGGGCGCAACGCCGACTATCGCAGCGAACTCGCCCTTTGGGAGGACACCGTCGCGAAACGGCCGCGCAACGCCCTCGCGCACGAGATGCTCGCGCAGGCGCTGTCAAAGGCGGACCGGACGGCGGAGGCGGTGGCCGCGCACGGGCGGGCGCTGGAGATCCATCCCGGCTTCGCGGTCGCGCAGAGTTCGCTGGGGGACGATCTGTTTCGCCTCGGCCGCGTGCCCGAGGCGATCGCGCGCTACGAGGAGGCGCTGCGCCTCCAGCCGGACTACGTCGACGCGCATCACGGACTCGGCGTCGCGCTCGCGCGGGTCCGCCGGACCGGGGAGGCGGTGGGGCATTTTAACGAGGCACTCCGACTGCGGCCGGATTTTGCCGAGGCGCACTTCAACCTCGCCAACACCCTTGCGGCCGCCGGGCAGCCCGCGGCGGCGATGGCCCACTATGAGGCGGCGCTCCGGCAGAGGCCCGGCTATGCCGAGGCGCACTACAACCTCGCCAATACGCTCGGGGCGACCGGCCGCGCCGCCGAGGCGATCATCCACTACGAGGCCGCCCTGCGCGCCAGGCCCGATTATCCGACGGCCCACTACAACTTGGCCAACACCCTGATCGGCCTCGGTCGCCGGACCGACGCGATTGCGCACTACGAGGCGGCGGTGCGGCTGAAGCCGGATTATTTCGACGCGCAGGTGAACCTCGGCAGCGCGCTCTTGGAGGCCGGGCGCATCCCCGAGGCGAAGGCGCGTTACGAGGAAGCCTTGCGCCTCCGGCCCGGTGCCGCCGACATCCGTGAGGCGCTCGCCCGCCTCAACCCCGCTCTCTAGTTTTCCTATGAAATTCCCGCTCCTTCGCCCTGCGCTCGCTGCACTGGTCCTCGCCGCCGCTCCGCTGGTGCGCGCGCAGGACATCCCGGTGACCCCGGAGTTGCTGCAGGCCCTGCTCGTCCGGTTCCCCGAGGCGGACACCAACAAGGACGGCATCCTCTCCGAAGACGAGGCACGCGCCTACTACGCAAAGATGCGCGCGAAGCGCACGACCGCGCCGAAGGCCGCCTCGGTCGCGCCCGCCCCGACGCTGGCCGACGTGAGCTACGGCCCCGCCCCGCGCAACGTGCTCGATTTCTGGCGCGCGAAGTCCGACCGGCCCGCGCCGGTGGTGATCTACATTCACGGCGGCGGCTTCATCGGCGGCGACAAGTCCAAGGCGCGCGACGAGCGGCTCGTACAGCAGTGCCTCGAGGCGGGCGTGTCGTTTGCCGCCATCAACTACCGCTATCTGTCGCCAGCCGCGCCGATTCAGGACGTGTTGCGCGATTGCGCGCGCGCGGTGCAGTTCATCCGGTCGAAGGCAGGCGAATGGAACGTGGACCCGGTCCGCCTCGCGTCCTACGGCAGTTCGGCGGGAGCGGGCGCATCGCTGTGGCTCGCGTTTCACGACGACCTCGCGGACCCGAAAAATGCCGACCCCGTGCTGCGCGAATCCTCGCGCCTCGTCTGCGCCGGCTCGATGTCGGGGCAGTTTACCTACGATTTCCCGCAGTGGACGGAGGTCTTTGGCGCGGAGACCGTGCAGCGTTTCAAGGGCATCTACGGTTCGCCGGAGCTCTATGGTCTCAAGACCGAGGCGGACGTGCTCGGCGCGGCGGGCCGGAAGGTCCGCGCCGACTGCGACCTGCGCGGCCTGATCTCGAAGGACGACGTACCGGTCTTCCTCAGCTCGTCGCTCCCCGGTCTCGAACTGGAGAACACCAACCAGTTTCTCCATCACCCGAAACATTCGCAGCTGCTCTACGACCGGTGCCGCGAAGTCGGCGTCCCCGTGGTGGCGAGCATCCCGGCGCTCGGGATCAGGCCGCCGCCCGGCGGACCGGCGAGCTGGCGGGACTTTGTGTTCAAGCAGCTCGGCGTAACGGCAGCGGGAGCCAAATAGCGCCGTCGTGCCATGGGTGCCGGGGTCTCACCAGTCAGTCGCCGGGGTGTCCTGCTTGCGGGCGCGGCGATCGCCCTCGCGGTCATCGCGGCCTATGCGAACAGCCTGGGGACGCCCTTCGTCTTCGACGATCCGCCGTCGATCACCGGGAACGCCACGATCCGCCAGCTCTGGCCGCCGTGGACCGCGTTGTCGCCGCCGGCAGGGCAGGGGCTCACGGTGGATGGTCGGCCGGTCCTGAATTTCTCGCTGGCGCTCAACCACGCGGTGGGCGGCACCGCGGTGCAGGGCTACCATGCGCTCAACCTGGCGATTCACCTCGGGGCGGCGCTGGTGCTGTTCGGCCTGGTAAGGAGAACGCTGATACGCCTTGGCCCGCCGCTCCAGGCCGGCAGCCTGCCGCTGGCGCTGGCCGCCGCGCTGCTGTGGGCACTGCATCCGCTGCAGACGGAGTCGGTGACCTACATCATCCAGCGCGCGGAGTCGCTGATGGGACTTTTCTACCTGCTGACCGTTTACTGTTTTGTCCGCGGCGTGGAAGCGGAACGAGCCGCCGCGCGTCGAGCGTGGTACGTCGCGGCGGTGGTCGCGTGCCTGCTGGGAGCGGGTACGAAGGAGGTCACGGCCTCGGCTCCGCTGCTGGTGCTGTTGTATGACCGCGCGTTCGTGGCGGGGACGTTTCGGGAGGCGTGGCGCCAGCGCTGGCGGCTCTACGCGGGGCTCGCGCTGATCTGGCCGCTGCTGGCGTGGCTGGTGCTCGGGACCGGCGGCCGCGGCGGCACGGCGGGCTTCGGGATCAATGTGACGCCGTGGGACTACTCGCTCACGCAGTACCAGGCGATCTGCCACTACCTGTGGCTCTCCGTCTGGCCGGACCCGCTCATTTTCGACTACGGCACGGCCTGGGTGCGGAACGCGGCTGACGTCGCGCCCTATGCAGGGGTGGTGGTGGCCCTGGTGGGCGCGACATTCTGGGCGCTGGTCCGGCGGCCCGGGTGGGGATTTCTGGGCATGTGGTTTTTCTGCATCCTCGCGCCGACCTCGAGCCTCCTTCCGGGCAACCGCCAGACGCTGGCCGAGCATCGGATGTACCTTCCGCTGGCGGTGGTGGCGGTGCTCGGCGTGCTGGGCGTGCACCGGCTCATGGCGCGGCGGCTCAACCTGCTTCGTGCCGGCTACGCAACCCTCGCGGTGTCGGCCGCCGCCGCGCTCGTGCTGGGCGCGCTGACGGTGCGGCGCAACCGGGACTACCGCACCGAGCTCGCGCTCTATCGCGACACGGTGGAGAAGCGTCCCGACAACGCCTTCGCCCGGTACAACCTGGGCAAGGCCCTCGCGGAATCCAAACACGGCGACCCCGCGGAGGCGATCGTCCACTACGAAGCGGCGCTGCGGCTCGAGCCGGGCTGGGCCCACGTGCACTACAACCTCGGCAACGCCCTTTTCGACCAGGGGCGGGTGGCCGAGGCGGCCGCGCACTACCGGTCCGCCGTCCGGCTCAATCCGGCGTATGTGAAAGCGCACTACAACCTGGGCAACGCCCTCGTCCGGCTCGGCCAGCCGGAGGGGGCGCTGGAGTCCTATCGCACGGCGCTGCGGTTGCGCCCCGATTTTGTGGAGGCGCGTGACAACCTCGGCAGCGTGCTGCTGGACCTGGGCCGGCCGGCCGAGGCGGCGACGGAGTTTGAACGGATGGTCGCCGCGGGCGGCGCCAGCGCGGAGACCTATTGCAACCTCGGCACGGCCTGCCTGCTGCTCGACCGCGTGCCGGAGGCGGTCCGGCATTTTGAGGCGGCGTTGCGGGTGAAGCCGGAGTTTGCCCCGGCGCGCGTACGTCTGGACGAGGCGCGCCGGCGATTGGGCGGTCGCGCCGGCGAGTCCGTCGGGCGGCGGCCCTGAGGTGCGAATCGGCAGAACAAAAAACGAGCGCCGGGTGGCGCTCGTTGTGTGGTCGCGGGACCGAAGGGACTTCGGACCGGGAACTACTTCGTCGCCGACACGTGCCGCTGGGCGCGGTCCAGCTTCTCGGCGCGCTCCAAATGCAGGCGGAGGGTCGGGAGGGCGGCGGTCGCGAAGGCGCGGACATCGGCATCCTCGGACTTTTCGGCCTTGTGCGCGAACATCGCGATGTCGTCCTCATGATCGGACACCATGCCGGACACGAAGGTCTGGTCGAACTCGGCGCCGCTCTTCAGCGCGAGGCGGCGATAGTGACGGTCGGCGCTGGGATCGTTCCATTCGGCCGAGGAGTCCTCAGCAGTTCCACTGGTGCGGAATTCCACGAGATCGGCCTGGAGGCCCTTGAGGGCGGCGAGGTCGTTGAGCTGGCGACCCAGTTCAGTATGATCGGTGACGAGTTGCCGCGCGTAGCTGCGAACGGCCGGGTCTGCGGTTCGCTCGGCGGCGAGCTTGGCCAGCGCGATTTCCAACTGGCAGCCCTCGGCGACTTTCATCACGAAGCGCTTGTCGGAATAGTGGAGCGTCCCTTTTGACTTAGTCGTAGCCGTGGCGGCCGTCAGCGGGGCGGACGTTTCCGTGGCGGGGATAGCGGAGGAGCCGGGAGCGACGTTGCCCGTGGTCATCGGCATGACGACGGTGCCCAACGGATCGTTGGCCGTGGTTTTGGGCTGCTGCGGTTGCGCGGAGAGCGAGGCGATTCCGAAGCAGGCGGCGGCCAGCAAGACGGCCGTGGGTGAAAGTGAGGAGCAGGTAGGTTGGTTCATTACGCTGCTATGGTAGCCCCGGCGAGGCGGCGGTGCCTCAGGCATTCACCCCACCAGCGCCACCGGGACAGGCTTCCTGGCCACCGAGTCTCTGATACGCGTGCGCACTGGCGGTACGGCTCAATCCAATCCGTCGGCGAGCCTTACATCTTCGCGCGGACGCTGTTTAAATTGTTTCATGATAATATGATGTAGTCATTGCCAGGGCGGTCTGCGGTCGAATTGGCTTGGATTTGACGTAGGATCTTACAGTTCGCAGCCCGCCGCGGAGCTTTGAAAATGTCTCCCAGAGAAATGTCATATTTGTTACCCGTTGAATAAAAATATTTTGAGTTATCGCGTGCTTTTGGGGCGCCGCGCGTGGTACGCAGCCTGCTTGGTGGCCCTCGCGAACCTAAATTATTGACTGACAGGCGCGTAACTACCTACGCGGCGATCAATGGCGGCTCGTAATAACACTTAGATGAAACTCAAAAAACTCACCTCCCTCATCCTCACGGTCCTTGGCCTCGCGCTGCCCTTGCAGCAGGCCAGCGCCATTTCGATTCTGCTGGCCGACAACGGCGTTGGCGGCGGTGTCGACGTGATCCCGCGCCTGACCGGCCTGGGCTATTCGGTCACGGTGTCGAATGCCGCCACCTGGGGCGCGACCTTCGACTACTCGCCCTTCGACGTCGTCGCTTTTGAGTACAACTCCGCCAATCCGGCGAACATCGCCCATCTGGTCAGCGCGGTCACTGCGGGTGACGTGGGCGTGGTGTTCTTCCGTGGGTATGGCACGGAGTCCACGGCCCAGGCCCTGGGCCTCATCACCGGCGGTTCGATGAACTGGCAGTCGCCGACCACCCTGAACGTCACCAACAACACCCACTACATCACCGAGGACCTGACCCTGGGGACGCACAACCTCGGCTACACCTACATGACCAGTGTTTCCACCGCTGCGGCGGGCACCACGACGCTGGCCTCCGGCTCGTCCGGCGGCGCCCTGATCGTGAGCAACACGCTGCGGGCGGTCATTACGCCGTTCTACGGCCATAGCGCCAACTACAACAGCGAGACCGCGGACGGACTGGAAATCACGCAGCGGACGATCGAGTGGGCCGCCGGGGCCAACTCGACCCCTTCGGGCGTGCCCGATGCCGGTGCCACCAGTGCGTTGCTCCTGATCGGCCTGGGTGGCCTGGGCTTCGTGAAGCGCCGCAAGCCACTGGCCGCCCGGCAGTCCTGAGTGGAGGTCAATGGCAGGCGGACCGGCGGCGGTTTGGTCGCGCAGCGATGCGCGTCCACCCCGTCGGAAGGCCGCCGGCTGGCGGCTACGGCAGGCTGTAGATTTCACCGAGGGCTTCTCCGGTCGTGCCGCCCACGCCCGCGATCTGGAGCGTGTAGGCGCCGGGCGCGAGCGTCGCGAGCAGGGCGCTGTCGGCGCTCGTGTTGGGCAGGGCGAAGGCCCCCGCGGCGGCGAAGGCGCCGCGCAGGTCGGCGGAGTTGCCCGCCGTGGACCAGCCCGTGTTGGTCGCGAGCGAGGTCTGGTCCCGGAAAAGCGTGAGCGTGGGACGGGCGAGGGCGCCGGGCACGCCGAGGCCGCCGAGGGCGGGGCCGATGGCGCGGAGGAGGACGCGGAGCGGGGCGGGTCCGGTGATGACAAAGCCGAGTGTGAGGACGTTGCCACCGGTGCCGACCGGGCCGCGCGTGGAAAGATTGATGAGCCGGGTGGCGTCGCTGGCGAGATCGGCGTCGTACACCTCCACGAGGGCGAGTCCGCTCGCGCCCGTGCCGCTGCCGAGGAGCACGCTGTGGTTGCGCGGGACGGCCTGGGCGAGGACGGCGGCGTCGAGGCTGCCGTCCGGCAGCGCGAAGGCCCCGGTGCGCAGCGCGGCGTCGGCGATGAGCGCGGCGTTGGGCGCGGCGCCCCAGTTGTCATTGTGCGCGAGCACGGTGTCGCGGCCGTCCACGGTGGCATGGAGGTCGAGCAGCGGGTCGGGGAGCGCGCCGGTCACACCGAGCTGCGCGAGCGTGGGGCCGACGGCGCGGATGAGGAGCGGCTTGGGCGCCGAACCGGCGAGGACGAAGCCCGGGATCAGGTTGATGCCCGGTCCGGTCTGGGCGCGGGTCGACAGGTTGGCGAGCCGGCCCGGTGTAGTGGGGGCGGCGATACGGGCGGTGCGGCCCGGCTCGCGGCGGAACATCGGCCAGTCGGCAAACGCGGAGGCGGGCGAGCCGCTGCCGTTCAGCGCGTAGAGCCGCTTGTCGTACGAGCCGACATAGATCGTGCCGTCGGGCGCGATCGCCGGGGAGGCGTCCACCCAGTCGCCGGTGGTGACCCGCCATTTTTGGGAGCCATCGGGATTGAGCGCGTAGATCGCGGCGCTCGTGGTGCCGAAGACGATGCTGCCGTCGGCGCGCACGGCGGGGGTGGAGACGACGGGGTCGATCACGTCGAATGTCCAGCGCAGGGCGCCGTCGTCGCCGACCGCGTGGAGGCGGCCGTCGCTGCCGCCGAAGTACACGGTGCCGTCGGGGCCGACGGCGGGCGAGCCCTCGAGGGTGCCGTTGAGGCTGAAATCCCAGAGCCTGGCGCCGGTCGTGCCGTGGAGCGCGTAGAGGCGGCCGTCGTTGGCGCCGAGATAGACGGTGCCGTCGCGGCCGAGGGCGGGCGAGGAAAGGACGGGGCCGTTGGTGGCGAAGCGCCACATCTCGCGCGCCGTGTCGCCGTCGTCGCGGATCGCGTACACGTTGCCGTCCCACGAGCCGTAGTAGATGAAACCGTTGGCCCCGATGGCCGGCGAGGAGTCGATCCAGTCGCCGGCGGGATAGGTCCACTTCAGGGTCCCGTCGGGCCGCAGCGCGTAGAAATTGCCGTCGCCCGCGCCGAAGTAGATCGTGCCGTCGGCGCCGAGCGCGGGGGAGGAGTAGAGGTAGTTGCCCGCGCCCGTGGCATATTCCCACTTTTTCACGCCGGCGGGGGAGAGGGCGTAGAGTTTGCCGTCCCACGAGCCGACGTAGACCGTGCCGTCGGGGCCGACGGCGGGCGTGGCGTCGACCCAGTCGCCGGTGAGCGCGG
>JAPLTR010000352.1 GCA_026398065.1 Verrucomicrobiota bacterium
CAGGAGGCTGAGCGTCGCCGGTGGCACGGGCCCCGGCGAAAGGGCGGCGGAAAGTGGCTCCATGGATTTGCCCGGAGTGGGCCTACCTGAAGGAGCTGCTTACCGGTACCGTGGCGAGCATGAAACGCCTCGCGATCTCCGTGTCCTCGTTCTCCCTCACCGCCGCGGCGCTGGCCGGGCTGGCCGCCGTGACATTCGCGGCGGACGTCCGCGGCCAGCCGCCCGCCTGGCCCGACGCCCGGGTCGTCAAAAACGGGTGCTACGTCAGCACCGCGGCCTACCTGGCCCGTCTGCGCGCGGAGCACCCCGCCGTCGTCGCGCGGGCCGAAAACGTCCGCCTCCCCAACGGCCGGTGGCACACCATCGCGCTCGTCGAGTGGGAGCGCCGCACGTATCTGCGCGACCTGTACCTCGGCGTCGCGCCCGCTTCGGGCGACGTGCAGCGGAGCTTCGACCGGGCGGTGGCCGCGTGGCGCGCGCGGGGCGGCTCGCACGGCTACCGCGACGAGGCGCTCACCTCCGCCGCCGCGTGCCGCGCCGAGGTCGAGGCGGCGGCCCGTCTGCTGGCCGGCGAGCCGACGCAGATCGTCGCGGTGCTCTCGGCCCGCGGCCCGATCCCCGTGCTCATCTGGCAGACCGCCGGGGGCGAGTGCGCGTTCTACGAGCCCAACACGGGCACCGCCGTGGGGCGGGGGGCGACAGCACCGGGTCAGGCTTTGGGATTTGTGGCTGGTCGGTGCCGGGGGGGAATTGGAGACCCCAAGCCCCTCAGCCGGGCCCGTTCGCCTGTCTCAATTTTCCTTCGTATACAGCTGCTCGAGGGCGACTAGTTCCTGTGAGTAGATCGACATCATCTCACTTTCAGTGAATCTTACCTTTTCGGGGAAACGCAGTTTCTTGACCATCTTAAAGAAGCCGTTCCCGGGATACTTCTTTTGTTCGTTTATTACGACGGCCGTTCGAAACGGACGACCGTGGGAGTGGTCATCCAAATCCAGTTCCTCGAATATCCCGCAAAGTGGGTGAATTTGCCAGGCCTCTGTCACCGGAGGCATACCGAAATGACTGGCCAACGGATTGTAGTACGTGACGGCATTTATGCCGGACTTGCGAATGCGTGACTCAAGATATTCGGCTACTTTTTGGGCGTCGGGGCTCACAATGATACTTCTGGCCATCGGCTAAAGTAAGTCACGCGCGAAACTCGCTGCCTCCGGGAAGTAGGCCAGCTCCCGGCTCATTTTTTCAGCGCAGCGACCTGGGCGCGAAACTGCTCACGCGAAAGGGCGATGCCCGGGTTCGCCTCATACGCCGCCCAGCGGCGGTCCAATTCCACGCGATGCGCCAACGGCGGGGGCAGCGCGTCGGGTTGCCTCAACGACCCGAGGATCTCATCCGCCAAGGCCATCCTCTCCTTGTCGGAGAGTTGATCGAAGTTGGGGATCTCGGCGGCTCGCATGGGGGCAAAGTAGCCGAGAGCGGCTGTCAGGCAAGCCGGGCCTGAGGGTGGAGTGGCCCGGGCGGGGTGAGTGGGCGAAAGGTTCAAAGGTCAAGCCGGGCGCCTTCGCCGGCACCGGTTCCGACCTTGGCTGGGCCGGCCCCGCTATTTTGCATCGAAGACGAACGGCCACTCCATGCGGCACCTGATCGGTTTGCCCTCCTTTTGGGCGGGCCGGAACCGCGCCTTTTTCACCGTCTCGACGGCGACCGCCGCGAACTCCGGGCGGGTCGCTTCCTTGACCGTGATTTCGGTGCAATGGCCGTCGGTCTCGATCGTAAATGCGATGGTGGCCGATCCGGAGATGCCCTCCTGCCGCGCGGCCGGCGGGTAAGGGGTGTTGGGAAACATCCGCGGCACCGGCCCGATGTCCGCCGGGTCCAACACCTTCATCATGCCCAATTCCACCGTGCCGGCGCGCCGCGCCGGGGGCGGAGGCGTGGATTCGGTCGCACACCCGAAGAGCAGTGACAGGGCGAGCACGGAAAGAGGCAGGCGGATCTTCATCGTTCAGTGGGCCCAGACGTTGCGCTCAGCCGCGGTCGGGCGCGAGCCCGGGTGCCGGTTGCAGCGGTGGGGTCGGTGTTGTTGCCGTCATGGGTCGGCTCCGGCAGGCAAGGAGGATCGCGGCGAGCGATCCGATGGCCCCGACCGTCCAGAAAACGGGCTGCACGCAGGAATCGAAAAACACCTCCACGTCCGTCGGGCGATAGTTGGGCGGCGGCATAAAGCTCGGCCCCAGCCACAGGCTGACGAAAACGGACAGCAGCCACGAGAGGCCAAACGAGAGCACGACGCCCAAGGTGACCACGCCGAGCTGGCGCCCGAGCGAGCGCACAAACGATCGCCCCCGGCTCATCACACCCCACCGGATCAGGATCCAGCTCAGAACGATGGCACCGACCGCCACCTGGGTGGCCCCGGTGGTGAAACTCGCGGTCAGATAGATGACTCCGCTGGCCAGGCAAACGAGCAGGACATTGCCTTTCATGCCGTACGTTGCGCTCAGCCGCGGTCCGGCGCGAGCCCGGATGCGGGCGGGGGCGGCGGGTTGGGCGCATCTTCGCTGACGCGCGCGAATAGCGAGCCCAAGGTGGGCGCCACTAGAATGATGGTAAAGGGGAACCATGCGGACCGGGCAAATCTAGCCAGCGCAATCAAGCCATCTGACCTGACCGAATTCGGACCCAATCCGTCTCTTAACAACCAAAAGATGGATCCGGTACCAGCAAGCTCCAGAGCGGTCAGCGCCCAAGCCAGTACGAGCAACCGACGGCGTCGCGTGATAGCGCCCGTGAGTGACGACCAAATCGACGCTGCAGTGGCGGCCATATAGAGGAGCACCAATGTCGGAAAGATTGTCTTCATCGTTCTTCTGCCGGTCGTTCAAGCTGAGCCACGGCCGGGCGCCAGCCCGGACCTGGGCGGTGGCTGGTTCGGCTGTTTTTTTGCCGGGAGATCCAGGACCCTGTCAGAGGTGATCTGCAGCAACTCGAACCGATCCTTCGCCAGACGCTTCACGTGAAGGGTGATAACCGAGCCTTTATCGGTCCAGAAATAGAGTTCGAAAACGTCTCCGTTCCGACTCTGGTCACAGAGAACCCAATCACCGCTTCTCATCCGCGCGGGGGGATCGACGGGCTCAAACGTCCATCTGTGTCCAAGCCGTTTGCTCAGTGTGACGCCGTCATGAACGGGATGCTCCGTCACGGTCTGCTTGAGGAAGCGCTGGACCGCATCGAGGTCGTATTTGGCGCGAACCTCCGCCTCGATACGCTGAGCGCGCTCGCGAATTTCCGGTGACACGCAAGCGCTGAGCAGCGTTGAAACGCAAAGAAGGAGGAGGAGCGCCTTCATTTTTGCCGAGCGTCTAAGATCAGACCCTGAGGGGCGAAGCCCCGGAGTTTTCTGTGCCGTCGGGTTGGGCCTTCCTCTTCGTACGCTTTCGAAGATTCCTTCGGTGGTGATCGAAGTTGGAGCGACGATGGGCATTGCTATTGCCCGACGATAAAGCCCAGACACGGCGGGGAGCGGAACTCCGCGCCGTTGGCCGTGACGGCTGCGTTGGGCTTCTTTCGATAGTCCATCGTCACCAGACTCCGGTCGTCATCCAGTGCCAGACTCGTAGTCCGCCAATCACCGCGAGTGCAAGGAGCGCCAATCCGAAAGCAGGTCGGATGACCCAATGCCAGACGGGGTTCCTGATTTGGTGATAGGATACCCTTCGGTTAGCTTCGCCTTGATCTCGTCGGCGAGTGCGGACAGGTCCTCACGTGTCGCAATCACCGTCGTGCCTTGATAGCCAGGATGGCCGGAGTCCTGCCGGATCACGAATTTGTTGCGATGCGCTGCCATTTTCTCCCGACAATATCATCCGCCACTGCACCGTGTGGCAATGCCAGATCCGAGCCGCCGGATGGCGTTAAGAGAGCAAATAGTGCTGTAGCATAGCAAGTCGTGGATTGAATCGTTTGTGAGGGGGGGGGGCACCCAACGCCGCGGGCGGGCTGGATGGGCGGGCTCGGGGTGGGTGGAGGAGCCGTCCAATGCCCTGCTGCGTGTATGGCTTTCCCCGGTGAGCGATTTGGACGCCGGTGCCCTGTGAAGGCGGTCGAAAAGTGGGGGATCGCTGCTTTGCGTGCAATTTTGTGGAATGGAAGGAATGGAAGGAATGGACGGGGTGACGGGCGGGGCGGAAAGCGATAGGATGCGGGGATGACGCCGCCATTTTCCTCTCTGACACTGACCCGCCCGGGCGTGGCCGGGGTTTTATCCGCGGCCTTCGACGGCATCCGCGGGCGGAGCGGGGTGTTCGGAAGGGCCGGATTTCTTACAGGAGGAAACGGAGAGCACGGAGCGGCGGGCGGCGGCCGGGGAGGAGTGCGCTCTGTTTCCTCGGTTACCTCCGGTGGAGTGTTTCGCCCTGAGGACGCCCCGGAGGTGCGTCCCTACCGGACCATGCCTTTTGTTCAGTTCAAATCAATGTATCCAACAATAAACTACCTACGACCATGACCCGCACCGGCAAGATCGCCCGCCTTCCGCGCGCCCTGCGCGACACCCTCAACCGCCGGCTCCTCGACGGGGAGCCCGGCCCGCGCCTGCTGGCGTGGCTCAACAAGCAGCCGGAAACCAAGGCGGTCCTCGCC
>JAPLTR010000206.1 GCA_026398065.1 Verrucomicrobiota bacterium
CCGGGGCGGGCGTAGGCGAGATTGCGGCCGAGCCACATGTTGTGCGCGTCGGCGCCGGCGATCTGCGTGCGGATCTCCATCACGGCCTTGCGGGCGGCGGGTTCGAGCTCTCCATCCAGATAAAGCAGGATGTGCGTGGCCGAGTCCGGCCGGTGCCCGCCATACATGACGACCGCGCAGTGGTGCCAGCGGTCGTCGCGGAGGTCGGTCGTGCCCACGACAAAACCGTCCATCACGCCCAGCCGCAGGCGACCGGTCGGCCCCTCCTTGATCTGCGGGTTGACGGAAATCTGCCAGGCCAGGCCGGGCTTGTGCGTGCCCCAGTTGATGATGCCGTAGCCCTCCTCGACGGTCCAGTCGCGCGGCACCTTCACCCAGAAGGCCACCGTGCGCGGCTCGCCGCCGGGGATGCCGGGAAACTCGCACTCCACAAAATCGTCCCGGCCGTTGAACGACAGCCCGCCGCCAAACTGCCCCTCGATCCACTGCGGTCCCGCCGCCCCCTCGGGAAAGGAGCGCAGGATCGCCTTCGCCTGCGGCGCACCGAGGCCGCGGCCACTGTTATAGGAGGCCTTGCCCTGGCCCTCGTCGAAGGACCAGTGCAGAAAGTCAACGACCCCGCCGGACAGCGGCGGCAGATCCGTGATGAAGCCGCCGGCGTCCGCCGCAAACTGCTCGACGCGCAGGGGCGTGAGCCGCGCCGCCTGGTTCACCGAGAGCTGCACCGCCTGCTGATGGCTGGGCACGGCCTCGACCTTGCCCTCGAGCACATGAACCTCCGTGTCGCCGGAGGCGCCGACGCTCACCCCAAACTCCGTGCCCTGGTCCACCAGACGCCCGCGCGGGCTGTCGAGGATGAAGCCCCGGGTGCCCGGCGCGAGGCGGGTCACGGCCCGGCCGCGGTGGAGAAAGGCGTGCTGCGGCCCGAGCACCTCGAAGTCGGCGGGGCCCTCGACGATCACGGTGGCGCCGTGCGCGAACTTCAGCTCGACCAGCCCGCTATCGAGCTGCAGGCGGCGGGATTCCAACCGGTCGCCGATCTTGGGGGAAACCTGGCTCGCGTCCCACGTGGCCGATTCCACGCGGGCGAGGTACGCCTCGGGCGCGTCGGGCCGGACCGTCCACCACGCCGCGGCCCCGAGCGCGAGCACCGCCGCCGACGCCCAGGCCCAGCGCCCCCGGACCCGCGCGCCGAGGGCGCGCCACAGCCGCGCGACCACGGCCGGCCTGCCTCGAGCAGCCGCGCCGCCTCCGCCGGCGTCAGGTCGCCGGCGCCGGCGCGGGCGAGCAGGTGGGATTGTTCCTCGGGCGTCATGGGGCGGACTCGAGGTTGCGCAGCTTGCGGCCGATGCATTCCGAGAGGATCTCGCGGAGCCGGTGCAGTTGCATGGTGAGCGCCGAGTAGCCGCGCTGGAGGCGGTCGGACAGCTCGCGCACCGACTCCTCCTCGCCGTAGCGGCGGTGCAATAGCTCCCGGGCCGGACCGTCCATCCGCTCCAGACAGTCGCGCAGCGCCGCGTGCAGCAGCGGTTCGCGCGCGGGACCGCACTCGGCGGCGATCTGCCGGTCGAGCAGGGTCGCCAGCTCCGTGCTCCCGCCGACGGCCTGCGCGCGGAATTTCCGCCAGTGGTTGCGCAGGATGTTCAGGGTGATGCTCCGCAGCCAGGGCGCCAGCGGCCGCTCCGGATCGAACTCCGCCAGCTTGCGGTAAGCCGTCACAAAGACCTCCTGCGCCAGGTCCTCCGCCTCGTGCGCATCGTGCATGCGGGCGACCAGACAGGCGCGCACGCCGCGGTGGTGGCGCCCGACCAGCACGCCGAACGCCTCGGCGTCGCCCTGCTGGGCCGCGCGCACCCAACGTTTTTCGTCCAGGTCCGGGATCATGCTTCGCTAGGTAGGTTGTCCCAACCCCGCCGCGGCAACACACGATTCTGAAAATATTTTTCCAAAGCCGGTGTTATCTTCCGCGGCTGGCGACAATTCTTCGGTGAATACCCCGCTGCGCCGGCGCTGTCGCCTGGCGTTGGCCTGCCACTCCCCACCACCCCGACCGACCCATGCCCCCCACCCCCCGTCTGCTGCTGCCCACCCTCCTCCTCGCCCTCTCGCCCACGCTGTTCGCCCAAGTCGCCCCGGCTCCCGCCGCCGCCGCCAAGCCCGCCCCGGCCCCCCAGACCGAGGCCGAGAAGGCTGCGGCCGAAAAGAAACAGAAGGCCGCCGACGAGGCCGTCCTCCTCACGGTGTTTGAGGTGAAGGCCGACGGTTCCGACACCTACGACGCGACGAACACCAACTCCGTCACCGGCACCAACACCGCCCTCAACAAGACCCCGCTCGACGCCAAGGTCTTCAACCGCCAGCTCATGGACGAGCTCGGCATCGTCGACATGACCGAGATGCTCTCGAAGCTCGGCGGCCTCGGGCCCGCCGTCATCAACGCCGGCGACGACGTGCGCGGCATGCTCGAGGGCGACCGGCAGGATCCGAAAAGCATGACGATGCGCGGCCTCCAGATCAACAACCCCCGCCGCGACGGCTTTCTCCGTTCCGACACGACCCTGCTCGACTCCTTCGACATCGAGCGCGTCGAGGCCATCGGCGGCTCCAACTCCCTCCTCTTCGGCTCCGGCGACGCCGGCGGCGTCATCACCAGCGCCTCGAAGCGCGCCTACCTCAACCGCCGCGCCACCGGCACGGTCACCGCGATGGGCGACTCCGAGGGCTCGCGCCGCTACACGCTCGATGCGCAGGCGGGCGGGAAATATTTCGGCGTGCGCCTCAACGCCGTCACGAGCGACCTCCTCAACTTCCGTCCCGGCCTCCGGCAGCAGGCCGAGGGCCTGCACCTCACGACCACGATCCAGCCGTTCAAGCGCCTGCAGATCCGCGGCGAATACCGCCACTACACGCGCGACACGGTGTTTGCCCAGGCCGTGATCATCAACGCCCCCACCAACCTCCTGCTGCCCGCGACCGATCCGCTCGGTTATCCGACGATCAATTCCAACAAGACGAATCTCCAGATCAACGGCTCCAACTCCCGCTATCTGGTCGGCCTGCCCGCGGCGCAGTCGTTCCTCAACGGCGTGTTCGATGTCACCAAGGTCGACTCCGCCACCGGCCCGTTTACGCGCGACGCGTACGTCAACACCATCCGCTCCGTCGTCGCCGAGGCGACCCTCGCCGAGGGCCTCGCGGTGCAGGTCCGCTACGGCCACGACGCCCGCATCAACGACGCGCTCCGCTCCAGCACGACCACGGTCTTCGCCCCCGGCGCCACCGGCAATCTCTACGTCAATCCCGCGACCGGCCAGACCGGCCAGGACTGGGCCTTCAATACCTCGATGACCGCCACGCCGTTCTGGACCGGCGCGCGCGGCTACCGCGCCTCCGTCGCCTACCAGAAGGACCTCGGCAAATATTTCGGCCGCCACCAGGCGAGCGTGTTCCATCAGGACATGGACTCGTGGACCAACCAGCAGCCCTGGCGGTTCTACGAGGTCGATGCCAGCGGCAAGACCATCCAGAACACCGCGCTCATCACCAACGCCGAATCCGGCCGCAATGTCATGCCGGCCACCTGGATTCCCCTCTTCCCGAAACAGATCATCGGCGGCAAGGCCTGGCGCAACTACTACGTCCAGCACCCCAACGGCAAAACCTACCACTACGAGCCCCAGATCTATTCCGGCGCCGTCACCCCCACGGCCGGCAACCCCATGGGCCTCTCCGGCGGCATCACCGCCGCCACCGGCAATTCCAACAACACCACCTACACGATGGACGACACGGGCGAGGTCAGCTCCGGCGTCAGCCTCTTCAGCGAATGGTGGAAGGGCCACGTCGACACGATGGCGGGCTACCGCCGCGAAAAGGCCGAGGGTCTCCGCAACCACACCGGCGTCGTCCGCCCCGCCAATTCCTACGACAGCGTCACGCTCGGCACCGTCGTCGACACCCCCGTCCGCGGCCTGCGCGTCTCCGCCAACTACTCGACCAACGCGAAGATCAACTTCGACACCACGCGCGACATCTACAACGCCTCGCTTCCCTCCGGCAAGGGCGTCAGCAAGGACATCGGCCTCAAGTTCGACCTCTTCGACCGCCGCATCTCCGGCAACCTGAACTATTACGTCTCCGAGGGACGCAACTTCATCGCCACCCTCGGCAACCGCGATGACATCGACCCGGCCGGCATCAACGGTCGCAACGGCGGCAACGGCTACACCTACAGCAAGACCTCCGATGGCTTCAATGTCACCCTCACCTCCCGGCCGCTCCGCGGCTGGGAAGTCCGCCTCACTGTCGCCACCTCCGATGGCCGGGAGCGCAGCGATGTCACGCTCCCGCAGTTCTACAACGACCAGTTCAACACCACCACCGTCAACGGCCAGCCCGTCGTCGGCGTGAAGGCCACCGCCACCTCGTCCGTCGTACCGTTCATGGTGCCCTCCGATCCCGCCGATCCCGCCTCCGCCCAGGGCCCCCTCTCGCTCGCGATGCTGAAGGACCCGACCGGACCCTACGGCGCCCGCCTCGACGTCGAGTCCGGCCAGATCCTGAACGCCCAGCAGTTGGGCCTGACGACCCCCGGGATCGGCACCGGCGTCACCGGCCTGCCCGTCAGCCAGCACCAGCTCGGCTTCGTCTCCCCGAGCGGCGGCGGCTTCATCGCCCGCCGCGCCGGGGAAAAGACCACCGGCTATGCCGAGCGCGCCTACAGCCTCATCAATCGCTTTCAGATTTCCGAAGGCCGTCTGCGCGGCCTCGTCCTCGGCCTGAGCACGAGCTACCAGGAAAACTACCGCGCCTACATGTACAACGACATGCTCGATGCCAACAAGCGCAAGATGTTCTACCTGCCCAACCGCTTCATCAACGACGCCTTCGTCACCTACCGCTTCACGCCGGTCCGCCGCGTGCGCGCCTCGGTCCAGTTCAACGTCGCCAATCTCCTCGACACGAACCGGATCCTGATGCTGCGCAGCGCCTCCAACGGCGCCTTCCGCTACGCCCAGTGGTTCAATCCCCCGCGCAAGCTCTCCATCACGACGAGCCTGTCCTACTGAGCCGGCCACACCCGCATCCCGACCTTTCATGTCACGATTCCTCCCGCTCTGGGCGGCAGCGACCTTCGCCTCGCTCGCCGCCACCGCCGCCACGCCGCCCGCGCCGTTTTCGATCAGCGGGATCTATCCGCACCTCGCGACGTTCAACAACGAGAACGAGTGCGGCACCGGCGCCGTCGTGCCGTGGGCCGGCCGCCTCTGGGTCGTCTCCTACGCCCCGCACCAGCCGAAGGGCTCGAGCGACAAACTCTACGAGATCACGCCCGATCTGCAGCAGATCATCCGGCCCGAGAGCATCGGCGGCACCCCGGCGAATCGTTTCATCCATCGTGAGTCCTCGCAGCTCTTCATCGGGCCGCACGTGATCGACGCGCAGGGCAAGGTCCGCACCATTCCGTACGCGCAGATGTACGGCCGCCCCACCGGCAACGCCCGCCATCTCACCGATCCCGCCAACAAGGTCTACTACGCCACGATGGAGGAGGGCCTCTACGAGGTGGACGTGCGCACCCTCGCCGTCACCGAGCTCTGGCGCGACGAACAATTGCCGGGCGACCGCAAGGCCGACCTCCCCGGCTACCACGGCAAGGGCCTCTACTCCGGTCAGGGCCGGCTGGTCTACGCCAACAACGGCGAGCACGGCAAGGAGGCGCAGGCCAAGCCCGACGTCCCCTCCGGCGTCCTCGCCTCGTGGGACGGGCAGGCGGACAAATGGACCGTCGTCCGTCGCAACCAGTTCACCGAGGTCACCGGCCCCGGCGGGCTCTCCGGCAACGCCAACCCCGCCACCGATCCGCTCTGGTCCGTCGGCTGGGATCACCGTTCGCTCATCCTTGAGGTTCTCGATCACGGCACCTGGCACAGCTACCGTCTCCCGAAATCCAGCCACTCCTACGATGGCGCGCACGGGTGGAACACCGAGTGGCCGCGCATCCGCGACATCGGCGAAAAGGACCTGCTCATGACGATGCACGGCGCGTTCTGGCGCTTCCCCAAAAACTTCGACGCCACCCACTCCGCCGGCGTCGTGCCGCGCTCCAACTACCTGAAGGTCATCGGCGATTTCGCCCTTTGGAACGACCGCCTCGTGTTCGGCTGCGACGACACCGCCAAGAGCGAGTTTCTCAACAAGCGCCACGCCAAGGGCAACCTCGCCGCCCCCGGCCAGTCGCAGTCCAACCTCTGGTTCGTGGATCCCGCGCAGCTCGACCGCCTCGGCCCCGTCATCGGCCGCGGCGCCGTCTGGCTCGACGAGCCGGTGAAAAAGGACGCGCCCTCCGACGCGTATTCATTCTCCGGTTACGATCAGCGGATGCTGCATCTCGCGCACGACGCGGGCGAGCCCGTGACCTTCACCCTGGAGGTAGACCGCACCGGCAACGGTCAGTGGACCGAGCTGCGCCGCGTCACCGTCCCCGCCGCCGGCTACGCGTGGACCGCCTTCGCCTCCACCGAGACCGGCGCGTGGCTGCGCGTCCGC
>JAPLTR010000252.1 GCA_026398065.1 Verrucomicrobiota bacterium
CGGGCAGCCTGCCCGCGCTTCCCACGCCAACAGCACGGGCAGGCTGCCCGTGCTACGCTCGCGCTCGCCACGCTCGTCCTTGGTCTCGCCCCACTCGGTGCCGCGCCCGCCTTCGACGCCACGGCCTTCGCCGACCAATACTGCGCCAACTGCCACGACGACGTCGAAAAGAAGGGCGGCTTCGATATCACCGCCCTTACCTACCAGCCGGACGACCCCGCCAACTTCGCTCGCTGGGTGAAGATCCACGATCGCATCCAGGCCGGCGAGATGCCGCCCAAGGAGAAAAAGAACCGCCCCGGCGCCGCCGAACAGACGAAGTTTCTCACGGACCTCGCCACCGCCCTCGTCACGAGCGAGCGCGGGATGATCGCGCGCGAGGGCCGCGCCACTCAGCGCCGCCTCAACGGCTACGAATACGAAAACGCCCTGCGCGACCTCCTCTCCGCGCCGTGGCTGCAGGTGAGGGGTCAGTTTCCCGACGACGGCGAGGCGTTTCGGTTCAACAAGATCGGCGACGCCCTCGACGTCTCGCACGTCCACATGGCGCGCTACATCAACGCCGCGGACTATGCGATGCGACAGGCCATGGGCGTGCAACTGGAGCACCCGCCCACCACCACCAAGCGCTACTACGCGCGCGACCAGCGCACGCTCACAAGC
Source organism: Verrucomicrobiota bacterium (assembly GCA_026398065.1). Taxonomy (GTDB): domain Bacteria; phylum Verrucomicrobiota; class Verrucomicrobiia; order Opitutales; family Opitutaceae; genus GAS368. The sequence goes on from JAPLTR010000252.1 coordinate 664, forward strand.
AAGTTCACCGGCAGCATTTTCAACTCCTCGCCCGACCGGATGACCTATCCCGTCGTCGGCCTCAACACCGCGCAACCCGACGTGCGCTGGCTGCGCACTCCGCTCACGGACCCGAAGACCCGCGACGAAGAGGCTGTCGCGTGGGTCTCGAGCAACTACGTCACCGGCTTCACGTATCGCTGGGATGGATTCCGCGCGCCGACCGCCGGCCGGTACCGAGTGCGCTTCAGCGGCTACACCCTGTGGGTGCCGCCGGGCGGCATCTCGATGCGCTTCAAGGGCGAGAAGGACAAGGTCGGGACGCCGTCGGCGCCCAACAAAAACCACGGCGACTACGATCATCCGCAGCCCGGCCGCACCGAAGAGCCCATCACCGTTTACACCCGCAATGGCATCATGAACCGTCGCGTGGGTTCCTTCGATCTCACACCCACCCCCGCGACCCATGACCTCGGCGAGGTGTGGCTCCTCGCGAATGAAACCCTCGTGCCCGACGCGTCGCGCTTCTACCGGTCGCGGCCAAACAATTTCAAAAACCCCCTCATGACGGAACAGGGCACCCCCAGCGTCGCGTTTCGCTGGATGGAGGTCGAAGGACCGCTCTACGACGACGCTTCCACCGCCGGCTACAAGCTCCTCTTCGGCGATCTGCCACTCGTGAAAGCGAAGGCGGGCGCCCCCGGCGTGACGCTCGCCGTCGTCGACCGCGCCGACAAACGCGAGGGCGGCCGCAACGCCGGTCAGCGCACGCAGTCCCTCGACGAAGTCACCGTGGAGGTCGTTTCGAAGGACCCCACGAAGGACGCCGACCGCCTGATGCGCGGCTTTCTCGCGCGCGCCTACCGCCGGCCGGTCGCCGAGGCGGACGTGAAGCGTTTTCTCGCGCTCGTGGAGGAGCGCCGCGCCGCCGGCCTCTCGTTTGCCGAATCGATGCTCGCGGGCTACACTGCGGTCCTGGCGTCACCCGGGTTCGTGTTTCTCGACGAGAAGCCCGGCAAACTCGACGATACCGCGCTCGCCACGCGCCTCGCCCTCTTCCTGTGGAACTCGCCGCCCGACGCCGCCCTTCGCGACCGCGCCGCGCGTGGCGAGCTGAGCAAACCAGGCGTTTTGCGGGCCGAGACCGAGCGCCTGCTCAGCGACGCGAAGGCCCAGCGCTTCCAGGAGGCGTTTCTCGATTACTGGATCGACCTCCGCAAGATGGAGGACTCCACACCGTCCACGACGCTCTACAACGACTACTATCTCGACGACGCCCTCGCCGAGGCGGCGCAGTTGGAAACCCAGCTCACCTTCGACGAGCTGATCCGCAAGGACCTGCCCGCCCGCAGCATCGTCGACGCCGACTTCACCTACCTCAACGAGCGCCTCGCGAATCACTACGGCATCCCCGGCGTGAAGGGCGTCGCGATGCGGCGGGTCACGCTCCCGCCCGACAGCCCGCGCGGCGGCTTCATGACGCAGGCCAGCGTGCTCAAGATCACCGCCAACGGCACGACCACTTCGCCCGTCCTGCGTGGCAAGTGGATCGTCGAGCGCATCCTCGGCATCGACATCCCGCCGCCTCCGCCGGTCGCCGCCGTCGAGCCCGATATCCGCGGCGCCGTCACCATCCGCCAGCAGCTCGCCAAGCACCGCGAGGACCCGAGTTGCGCCTCGTGCCACTCCAAGATGGACCCGCCGGGCTTCGCCTTGGAAAGCTTCGACGTGATGGGCGCGTGGCGCGACCGCTATCGCGGAGTCGATGAGAAAAAGCCGGCCGAGAAAGGCATCGGGAAGAATGGCCACGCCTATGAATACCATTTCGGGCTGCCGGTGGACGCGAAGGGCGAACTGCCCGACGGCCGCCCGTTTCAGGACATCCGCGACTTCAAGCGCCTCGTCCGCGAAGAGGACACGATGCTTGCGCGGAACCTCGCGCGTCAGCTATTGGTGTTCGCGACGGGTGCCCCCGTGCGATTCTCCGATCGCGCCGCCGTCGAACAGATCCTCCAGCGCGCCAGCGCCCACCGCTACGGCCTGCGCAGCCTCATCCACGAAGTCGTCGAAAGCCCCCTTTTCCTTAACAAGTAACCGGCGCGAACTCCCCGGGTCACCACCATGAAACACCACTCCGTCCCCTCCCCCGCTCCCGCGAAGTCCGGCCTCGGTTCCTTCATCTCCGCCCGCACCCCGGTTTCCCGCCGCCAGTTTCTCCGCGGCACCGGCATCGTCCTTTCGCTGCCGCTCCTCGATTCGATGATCCCGGTGTTCGCCCGCGCCGCCGACCCCGCGACCGGGGCCAAGGGCGCGCCGGCCAAGCCGCGCCGCCAGCTTGCCGTGTGCAACAACCTCGGACTGCTGCCCGACCAGAATTTCCCCACGCAGACCGGACGCGGCTACGCGCTCTCGCCGTACCTGCAGCATCTCGCCGACCACCGCGACGATTTCACGGTGTTCAGCGGGGTCTCGCACCCCGATGTCGATGCCGGCCATCCGGCCGACGTCTGCTTCCTGACGGCGGCTCCCCACCCCGGCAGCGGCGGCTTCCGCAACACGATCTCCCTCGACCAATACATCGCGGAGCGCATCGGCCACCAGACGCGGTTCCCGTCCCTTACGCTCGGCGTCAATGTCGCCCAGGGCCAGCGCAGCCTCTCGTGGACGGCGTCGGGTGCGCTCATTCCCTGCGAGGAGAAAGCGTCGGACGTGTTCCGCCGGATGTTCGTGCAGGGCTCGCCCGCCGAAGTCGCCGCGCAGATGCGCAAGCTCGAACAGGGCCAGAGCATCCTTGATGCCGTCGCCGGCCAGGCGAAGGACCTTCAGCGCGGCGTGACCGCCCGCGACCGCGACCGCCTCGACCAGTATTTCACCAGCGTGCGCGACCTTGAGCAGCGCATGCAGATGTCGCGCGAGTGGGAGCGCACGCCCCGTCCGACCGTCAATGTCCCCGCCCCGCTCGATCCCGCGAGTCCGAAGCAGTACATGGACAAGGTGGGCCTGATGTACGACATGGCCCGTCTTGCGTTCGAAACCGATTCCACGCGCTCCATCTCGCTCCTCCTCGACAGTGTGAGCTCGCCGGCGATCGAGTTCGGCGACCACAAGCTCTCCGATGGCTATCACAACATCTCCCACCACGGAAAATCCGAGGCGAAGCTGAACCAGCTCAAGGCCGTGGACGAGTGGCATATGAAGCTGCTCGGCAAACTCTTCACCGACCTGAAGTGCATCAAGGAGGACGGCGAGCCGCTCCTCGACCGCACGATGATCCTCTACGGGTCGAATCTCGGCAACGCCAACACTCACGTCACGACCAACCTGCCGACGCTGTTCGCCGGCGGCGGCTTCCGCCACGGCCAGCACCTCGGTTTCGACAAGGAGCACAACTACCCGCTCCCGAATCTCTTCGTCTCCATGCTCCAGCGCATGGGCATCGAGACCGACAAGTTCGCCTCCGCGACCGGCACGATGCGCGGTTTGCAGATGGCGTAAGCGCAGTTCTTGTAGGTCGGGCTTTACGCCCGACAGGTTCGGAAGGAATAAACTGTCGGGGATCAACCCCGACCTACAATGCGCGCCCTACGAGCGGAATCACCGCCGTCAGCAGGCCAACCGCCAGCAGCACCCCGCAGGTGATCGCGCTCCATTTGAGCGTGAAGCGCTGGTGGTCGCCCAGTTCCACGCCGACGAGCCCGACCAGCAGATAGGTCGACGGGACGAGCGGGCTGAGCAGATGCACCGGCTGCCCGATCAGTGACGCACGGCCGATTTCCACCGGGCTGATCCCAAACTCCGCGGCGGCCGACGCGAGCACCGGCACCACGCCGTAGTAGAACGCGTCGTTGGAAATGAAAAAGGTGAACGGCAGGCTCAGCACCGCGGTGATGACGGCGAGTCCCGGGCCGAGCCCCGGCGGGACGAACGCGACCACGCTGTGCGCCATCGCCTCGATCATCTTCGTGCCGGACAGGATACCGGTGAAGATCCCGGCCGCAAAGATCACCGCCACCACCGTGAGGACATTGCCGGAGTTGGCCACGATCCGCTCGCGCTGTTCCTCGACGCCCGGATAGTTCACGACCAGCGCGACGGCGCAGGCGATCATGAACAAAATGGAGAGCGGCAGGACGCCGAGCACGAGCGCGACCATCAGGGCCGCCGTCAGCGCCAGGTTGAACCAAAAGAGCCGCGGCCGGCGGGCCGCCTGCGCGCGCACGAACTCCGCACCGCGATCCGCGCTCGCGGGCAGGTCCGCCGGCACCGCGCCCGCCGTGACCCCGAGGCGCCGCCGTTCGCGGCGGCCGAAGAGCCACGCGACGAACACCACCCAGGCGGCGCCCACGACCATCGCCGGGATGAGCGGCACGAACAGTTCGCCCGCATCGACCTTGAGCGCCGCCGCAGCGCGCGCGGTCGGCCCGCCCCACGGCAGGATGTTCATCACGCCGCCCGCCTGCATGATGATGCTCGCCAGCATCAGCCGGCTCATGCCGAGGCGTTGGTAAAGCGGCAGCATCGCCGCGGTCGTGATCAGGTAGGTCGTCGAACCGTCGCCGTCGAGCGACACCAGCAGCGCGAGGAAGGCGGTGCCGACGCAGATTTTAACGGGATCGCCGCCGACGAGCCGCACCACCCGCCCGACCATCGGCTCGAAGAGCCCCGCATCGATCATCAGGCTGAAGTACAGGATCGCGAAGAGCAGCATCACGCCCGTGGGGGCGAGCGCCTTGATGCCGTCGAGCATCATCGGTCCGATCTCCGCGCGAAACCCCGCCAGCAGGGCGAAGGCGATCGGAACCAAGATCAACGCCGTCAGCACCGAGAGGCGCTTCGTCATGATCAACGCCATGAAGACGGCGATCAACGCAAAGGCCAGGAGGGTCAGCAGGGCGTGGGGCATGGGGCGGCAGGGGCAAACCGGCGCGCGGCCAGGGCGACCGCCCGCTCGCTTTACCGCGACCAAGAGGGCGGGCCCAGCGCGGGGAGGCGACAAGAAACGCGCCGCCCGCGTCCGCCGCCAAAAAATTCAGCCCGCCCCCCGCGCAATCTTGCGACGCGCGAAAAGCGGGCTGAACCCCTATATAACACTAACAAATTTTGTTTACCAAAAGAAAAACGAACTCTTCGGATCGAGGTACTCGCGCGAAGGCATCTCGGGCACGACGCGCCAAACGGTGGCGTACTTCGACCAGGCGCCCTCGACCTCGCCGTCGAATTTCACGGACCAGCCCGCCTCGCGGTGGGGCTTGCGGTCAAACACCCGCCGCAGGAACTCGGCATGTCCTTCCTCTCCCGCAAAATACAGGCAGCGGCGCTCGAAGCAGTTGGGCACCTCGCGGGCCGCGCTGCGGAGCTTGTAGTAGCCGACCACGAACTCGTTGCGCGCGAGCTCCACGGCGGCCCGCGCCACCGCAGTCCGGAACGACGAGCCGGCGGAGTAGCCGTAGCTGACATGACCGGCGGCCGAGCGACGGAAAAGGACCGCCACCTCGCCAAACTTTGCGGTGTGCTCCAGCCGGAGGGCCGTTACGCCGAGCATCGCATCGCCCACGACGGTCGCGCGCATGTGGCCCGACCACCACGAGATCAGCGCCCAACGCTCCAACGCCTCGTGATAGGCACGCTTGCGGGCCTGGCCTTTGAAGAACCCCGGGTAGGCCGCCATACCGTTCGTGGAGTTGTCCACGTCAAAACCGTACTTCGAAGAGTCCGAGCCCTGCGACGTCTCATAGAACGCCCAACGCTCCAGAGCCTCGGAGATCG
>JAPLTR010000262.1:0-2730 GCA_026398065.1 Verrucomicrobiota bacterium
GTGTGCCCGGCCCCCTCGACCATCACGAACTCGTGCGGCACGCCATGCTGCGTCAGCACGCGGTCGAGTTCCTCGGACTGGGTGCGGTCCACCGTCGTGTCGATCGTGCCGTGGAGAATGAGGATGGGCAGGGAATTCTTCGTGATATGCGTGACCGGCGAGGCGCGGCGGTAAACGGCTGCGGCGGGATCGGCGGAGCCGAAGACCTTGGCCGGCCCGGCCGCGCGAAACTTGCCCGTGGGCACGCCCTTCGCATCGACTTCCTGGCGCGTGAGGAGATTGGCGATGCCATACATATCGATCGAGGCCCGCACCCGGCTCGACACGCCGGGGTAAGGCGTCGCCGCGCCCGTCGGCTCAAACTCCGGCACATCGCCGGTGAGCCCCACCATGAGCGAGAGATGGCCGCCCGCCGAGCCGCCCGCGACCGCGATGCGCTCGGGATCGAGGTGATACTCGGCGGCGTGCGCCCGGAGGAAACGCACGGCGTTTTTGCAGTCGTGAAGATTCGTCGGCCATGCGCCGTCGCCCAGCCGGTACTCGACGCTCACCGCGACATAGCCCGCGTTGGCCAGCGTGGTGCAGAACTCCTTGGCCCGGGCCTCGGTCTTGATGCCACCGGTCCAGCCACCGCCGTGGATCCATACGATGCCCGGGGAAAGTTTGCCGGCGGCAGGTGGAACGGGAAGATAAAGATCGAGCTTCTCCGCCCGCTCCGGAGCGAGATAGGTGACATCCGGAACCACCCGCACGGCGGCGACGGGCTCCGCGGCGAGCGCGACGGCCACAAACACCAGCGTGGCGCACAACGAGGTAATAAATCGGGGCATGGGGACAGCCTTACCATCAGGTGACGGGACAACGAAGCGGAATCTCGCCGAACTCACCGAATGGTTACCCACCTGCCCCGCTTACCACGCGAATCCCGCCACCCGAGCGACCGCCGCACATGCGGCGTCCGGTCCGCCGCGCGCCTCCCGCCAACCGTCCGCGGGCTCTCGCGCAAATTCTGGTTAGCTCCCGTCACGTCCACCCCAGAGCGTCCCTCCCCCCCGTTCCCGCTTACGCCATGCCCCACCCGCTTCCTTTGCTTCGCACCCTGCTGCGCGCCCTCGTGGCCGCGGCCGCCCTCGCCGCCACCGCCCGTGCCCAGTCGCTGCTCCCGCCCGAGCGGGTCGCGCTGGACACGCCCGCCGCCTTCCAGCCCCTCTCCGCCAACTGGCGCCTCGCCGGCGGCTTCGCGGGCGATCCGCGCCGCGACAAAGTCCTCGCCGGCTCGCCGGGCACCGGCCTGCTCGTCTGCAACCCCGGCACGACCCCCGACACCCGCGGCCACCTCTTCACCGCCTGGGAGCATGGCGACCTTGAGCTCGACCTCGATTTCCTGCTCACCCCCGGCTCCAACTCCGGCGTGTATCTGGCATCTCCACATCGAGTTCCAGGCCCCGCGTTTCGATGCCACCGGCAAGAAGACCAAGAACGCCCGCTTCACCAAGGTCGTGCTCAACGGGTACACGGTCCAGGAAAACGTGGAGGTCACCGGCCCCACCCACTCCTCCGCGTTCAACGACGAAAAACCGCTTGGCGCCCTGATGATCCAGGGCGACCACGGTCCCGTCGCAATTCGTCACCTCGCTTACAAGCGCTTCGACGCCGACGCCACCCTCGCCGTGGAAAAGCTCGGCTACGAACTCCACGCCGGCTCCTTCGGGAAAATCGGCGACTACGCCGCCCAGAAGCCCACCGCCACCGGCACACCCGAGCGCTTCTCGCAGGCCGCCGTCGAGAAGAACGGCAAGTTCGCCCTCGTCCTCACCGGCTTGCTCCTCGCGCCCCGGGCCGGCGTGTATGCCTTCACGCCCGAGACCACCGACCCCGTCCGGCTCCTGATCGACGACCGCCCTGTCATCACCCCGCTCGAGCGCGGCGGCCTGCCCGGCACGATCTCCCTCACCGCCGGTGCGCACTCCGTGCGCCTCGATGTCGTTCACTCCGGCAACAACCGCCCGTTCCTCGAGATCGTCGCCGAGGGTCCCGGTCTGGCCCCGCGTGCGCTCGGCGGTTCCGGCGCTCCGGGTGGCGGCAGCCGCGGTCGCTTCGGCGCCGCCCCGAAACCAATTCTCCTCGAGCCCACCGACGGCCGCATCCGCCTGCAGCGGGGTTTCGTCCCCTACGAGCCGAAGAAGCGCCTCTATGCCACGAGCGTCGGCACCCCCGCCGGAGTCCACTACGCCTACGACCTGGAGACCGGCGCCATCCTCCGCGCCTGGCGCGGTGCGTGGCTCGACACCGCCGAGATGTGGGAGGGCCGCGGCGAACCCCAGCTCGCCAAACCCAACGGCCCCGCGCTCACCCTCAACGCCCGGCCCACCGTCGCCTTCATCGAAAACCCCCGGACCGCCGGCTGGCCCGAGACGGCCGACGTCATGCAGTCCTCGCAGGGCTACGTCCTCGAGCCCGACGGCCAGCCGGTGTTCCTCTCGACCCTCTCCGGCGTCACGATCCGCGACCGCGTCGCGCCCGTCGCCGGCGGCAAAGGCCTCGCGCGCCGCCTGGAGTTCAAGGGCTCGCTCCCGTCGTGGGAGGCCCAGGTGCTCCTCGCGGAATCCGACTCGGTCGCCCCGCAGCCCGGCGGCGGCTGGATCATCGGCGACCGCGAATACTATATCGACTGGCCCGCCGATTCCGCGCACCAGCCGACGGTGCGCACCCTCGGCGAACGGCAACAAC
>JAPLTR010000262.1:2755-9760 GCA_026398065.1 Verrucomicrobiota bacterium
GGTGCGCACCGTCGGCGACCGGCAACTCCTCGTCGTTCGCCTCTCGAAGTCCACCCTCGAAGCCCCCCTCTCCTACGCTCTCGTCTGGTAACGCCGCCATGAAACGCTCCCTCCTCCCCGTCCTCGCTGCGTGCGGCGCCCTCTCGGTTTCCTCCGTCCGCGCGCCCGCCCAAACCAACAACCCGTCCTCCGCCGAGCGCTTCGCGAAGCCGAGCGACGAGCTCGTCGCCCGCGAAAACAAGTTCTGGAAACGCATCCCGCTCGAGGTCCCGGACAACATCGTCCTCGAGACCAGCGGCATCCTACCGCTTCCCGGCAAGCGCCTCCTCGTCACCACCCGCCGCGGCGAGGTGTGGTTCATCGACGGCGCCTATGACGCGGACCCGAAGCTGAAGTTCACCCTCTTCGCCTCCGGCCTCCACGAGCCCCTCGGCATCATCGCCGCCCCCAAGGGCGGTTACTACGTCGCGCAGCGCGAGGAGGTCACGCGCCTCGTCGACACCGACGGCGACGGCCGCGCCGATGTCTTCGAGACGATCGCGAAGATCCCGATCTCCGGGAGCTACCACGAATACGCCTTCGGTCCCGTGCTCGCGCCCAATGGCAATCTCCGCATCACGCTCAACGTCGCCTTCGGCGGCGCGACGCAGTCCCCCGTGCCGTGGCGCGGCTGGATGATGGAGATCACGCCCGACGGCCAGATGACCCCCATCGCCGCCGGCCTCCGGTCCCCCTGCGGCCTCGCGCTCACCTCGGGCGGCGACTGGTTTTACTCCGACAACCAGGGCGAGTGGGTCGGCTCCGGCAAGCTCACGCACCTCGAGCGCGGCGACTTCACCGGCCACCCCGCCGGCCTCGCGTGGAGCAAACTCCCCGGCTCCCCGGTCTCGCTGCGCCCCGACGACATCAAGAGCTTCGACGAGCCGATGTCCGAAGTCGCGAAACGCCTCCCCGGCGTGAAGCCGCCCGCCGTCTGGCTCCCGCACACCATTTTGGGCATTTCCAATTCCGGCATCCAGGAAGACCTGAGCGGCGGCAAATTCGGCCCGTTCGCCGGCCAGCTGTTCGTCGGCGACCAGGGACAGAGCAAGATCGCGCGCGTCAGCCTCGAAAAGGTGAAAGGCGTGTGGCAGGGCGCATCGTACGCCTTCCGCAGCGGCTTCGACTGCGGCATCATCCGCGTCGTACAGGGCGAGGACGGCTCGTTCTTCACTGGCGAGACCGAACGCGGCTGGGGCTCCCTCGGCCCGAAGAAACAGGGCATCGAGCGCCTCGTCTGGACCGGCGAGACGCCGTTTGAGATCAAGGAAGTGCGCGCCCAGCCCGACGGCTTCGTGCTCACCTTCACCTCGCCCGTGGACCGCGCCACCGCGGAAAATCCCGCGAGTTACGGCGTCTCGGGCTTTACCTACCTCTGGCACAAGGAATACGGCAGCGCCCCGTCCAACCGCGCGGGCTGCCCCGTCCGCAAGGTCGTGGTCGCTCCCGACGGACTCAGCGTCCGCCTCGCGACCGCCTGCCTGCGCGAGGGCTACATCCACGAGATCAAGGCCGCGGGTCTGCGCGCCGCCGGCGGCACCGAGCCCCTCCTGCACAACATCGCCTACTACACACTCAACCGTTTCCCCGAGGGCGCGCGCATCATCCCTCTGGAGGTGAACGAGGCCGAACTCTGCAAAGTGCCGGTCCCCGCCGTGGCCGGGGCTAATACCAAGAAGCACCCCTCCAAGGTGCCGTCCGACTGGACCGGCGACGAGGGTGACAAGACCATCCTCCTCGGCACCCTGCCCGGCCTGAAATACGACCAAACCCTGTTGACCGTGAAAGCCGGCGCGCGCATCCGCCTCGTCTTCCGCAACACGGACGACATGCTGCACAAATTCGTCCTCTGCGCCCCCGGCACCGGCGAGTCCGTCGGCACCGCCGCCCTCGCCCTTGGCGTCGACGGGGCCGCGAAAAACTACGTGCCCGACAGCGACGCCGTGCTCTACCACACCGCGCTCACGCTGCCCGAGGCCAGCGACACGATCTACTTCACCGCCCCCGCCAAGCCCGGCGACTACGACTACCTCTGCAGCTTCCCCGGCCACTCCGCGCTGATGAAGGGCATCCTCCGCGTGGAGGCGAAATAAGCGACCGCCATGGCTGCGCTCTGACCGACTGTAGGGCGTCTGTCTTGCAGACGCCTTGGCACGACCACCTCCAAACCGGCGTCTGCAAGACAGACGCCCTACCGTCGCATTCAAGACAGCGAACTGCACCCTGCCACTTCATCGCCCATGAGTTCCTCCCCGCTCCCTCCCCTCCCCGCCGAGCCCCGCCCCGGCCGCTACCGCCACTACAAGGGCAACGAGTACCGCGTCCACCATCTCGCGCGCCATTCGGAAACGCAGGAGGTGCTCGTCGTGTACCAGTTGCTCTACGGCGACCACAGTTTTTGGGTGCGACCGCAGGCCATGTTCGTCGAGTCCGTCACACTGGCCGACGGCCAGCGCGTCCCGCGCTTCGCCTTTGTCGGAACCGAGTGAGATCGTCCACGCGCTTCGCGGACGGTTGATCTGACCGCCTCGTCGGGCAGGCGGTGCGCACGCCCGCGTCGCGACGCGCCCACGCCGGGCGGGCGACATCCCCCCGACGTCAAATCCACCGCGGTGGCGGGAGGTTTTCCCGCCGGCATCGGCCATCGCCACGGCCGGACTCTCCCTCGGTAATATCGGCCAAAAATATCCATCCTTGTCCTATGATTATCCATTCCTAACCACTCGGGTATCGCCTATTCTCCTTGCCCCGCCTGAACCCCACTCGTGGCCGATTTTATCCGGTCCACCGCAACCCCACCCCGCCATGACCCCTGTCCGCCTCTCCCTGTGCCTTGCCCTGTTGCTGACCGGGCTCGCCCCGTCTCCCGCGCTTCACGCCCAAACCGCCCGGGCCTCCAACCCCATCGCCACCGGCGCCATCGAGGGCCGGGTGCAAAACGCCGGCGACGGCAACTACCTCAACAACGCCCGCGTCACGATCAAGGGCACAAACCTCGTCACCTTTACCGATGAGGGCGGCACCTACCGCCTCACAGGCGTGCCGGCCGGCCCGGTCACCGTCCGCGTCTTCTTCACCGGCCTCGACGACCAGGAGACGGCCGTCACCGTCTCCGCCGGGCAGACCGCCCAGACCGATTTCCGACTCGCTGCCACCAGCACGGTCAAGCTCGACCAGTTTGTCGTCCAGTCCACCAAGGAGACCAACGCCGCGGCCATCGCCGTCAACGAGCAGCGCGCCGCGCTCGGCCAGAAGAGCGTGATCTCCGCCGACCAGTTCGGCACCATCCCCGACTCCAATCCCGGCGAACTCATGAAGTGGCTCCCCGGCGTGAGCGTCGAGTACTTCGCCAACAACATCGTCGGCGTCAGCGTGCGCGGCCTCGATGCCGTCAACACCGAGATCAATTTCGACGGCATGCCCGTCGCCTCCGCCTCCACCGCCACCCTCGGCACCAGCAGCCGCGACCGCAATTTCGAGATGATGGGCGCCTCCTCCGCCGACATCGCGCGCGTGGAGGTCCGCAAGCTCCGCACCCCCGAGGACAGCTCCAACGCCCTCGGCGGCTCCGTCAACATGATCCGCCGCTCCGCCTTCGAGGCCAGCAAGCGCAGCCTCACCTACAACGCCCTGTTCACGACCGACGCCGAGACCTTCGGCCTCAGCGAGCGCCCCGGCATCCGCGACACGCGCCAGTTCGGCTGGCGCCCCAATCTCAAGCTCACCTGGACCGACCCGGTTTCGAAAACCTTCGGGTACGCGATCACGGTCAATCACAACGACAGCCTCGCCCGCGTCCACTGGTCCTTCCCCACGGTGAATTTCGGCAACGCCGACCAGGCCGCCGCCGCCCGCGCCCGCGTCGCCGCCGGCAAGCCCCTCACCACCCCCAGCGCGCTCAACCCCCAGTTCGGCACCGAGGGCCTGCACGACAACCCCAAGCAGGACGTCACCGACGCGGCCTCCGCCAAATTCGACTGGCGCCCCACCCGCGACCTGAAGCTCTCCCATTCGATCGCCGCGAGCCGCTACCAGGAGCGCGCCGGCGACGAGATCCGGTTCAACTGGGTCGCCGGCACGCCCACGACCGCCGTCACCGACGCCGTCCTCAACCTGCCCCTCGGCGCCCCCGGCACCAACGACGAGCACTCCGTCTACGGCCCCCTAGGCTCCGGCTCCCTCCGCTACGACCTGCGCGAGGCCTGGCGTAATGGCACCAAGGATACGTTGACCAACGTGATCGAGTCCGAGTGGCGCCACGGCGACTGGAAGGCCAGCGCCCGCGGCTCCTACTCGACCTCGAAGCACGTCTTTCGCGACACCGACGACGGCTTCTTCGGCAGCACCACCCTCAGCGGCAGCTCCCTCGTCCTCACCGGCGTCGGCTCCGGCACCGCCAACCCGATTCCCCTGACGTTGAATTTCCTCGACCGCAATTTCACCAACCCGAAGACGATCAAGGCCTACACCCACACCACCGGGGCCACCGCGGTCGGCCCCGAGCTCGACTGGCAGAACCTCAACAATATGAAGATCGGCGGCGCCGTCTCCCGCCCCGGCCAGACCAACGAAAGCATCGCCGCCCTCCGCCTCTGGTTGAAGCGCTCCTTCCGCCTGGCCGACAACCCCGTGGACCTCCGGCTCGGCTACGACCACAACGAACAGTTCCGCAACGTCCAGCGCTACGAGGCCAGGCTCTGGACCTTCGTCGGGCCCAATCACGTCGCCGGCAGCGCCGGCACCGAGGCCTCGCAGATCGCCGCGGTCAACGTCGCGCCCTCGCGCGATACCTACTACGATTTCCCCGCCGTCCCGCGCATCAGCATGCGCCGCCTGTACGACGTCTATGTCGCGCACCCCGACTGGTTCGCCTACCGCGACGCCGAGTCCTACCGCTTCTCCACCACCGAGCCCTACGAGGTCCTCGAGCGCACCATCGCGCCTTGGCTCGAGTTCAGTGGCGGGGTCTTCAACAACCGCCTTACCTACGTCGGCGGCGTGCGCTACGAGAAGGCCGAGGCCGACGGCATCGGCAACCTCGACCGCGGCGTGCGCTACGTCACCAGCCAGGGCCTCGTCGACGGCACGCTCGCGGGCGCCGTCGCCCGCTACGTGCGCAAGGGCGCCACGGGTCACGGGGCCAACGACGGCTATTTCCCCAGTCTCCAGGTCAACTACAGCTTCACCGACGCCCTCTTGCTCCGGGCCGGCTACGCCAAGACCCAGGCCCGAAACCGCTTCGGCCGCGCCATCATCCCGAGCACCACCTTCGACTTCAACCCGGTCACGAGCGGCACGTTCTCCGGCATCGCGGTCGGCACCGCCAACCGGCCCAACGCCGCCCTCCGCCCGTGGACCGCCGACAACTACGAGGCCTCCCTCCAGTACTACACCCAGCAGGGCGGCGTGTTCAGCGCCGGCGGCTTCGTCAAGGAGATCGACGACGTGCAGGTCCAGCGTACCATTTTGCTGGATACTCCGGCGAAGCTCGCCGACCTCTCGCTCGACGCCAATTTCCTGAACTTCCAGTCCACGACGTGGATCAACGACGGCAGGGGCAAGATCTCCGGCTACGAGCTCGAGGCCCGCCAGTCCCTCAATCCGTGGCTGCCCGCGGCGCTCCGCGGCTTCACCTTCATCGGCAGCTACAACTACAACCACCTCTCGAAATTCAACTACGCCAACGGCAACATCGCCACCGACTTCTCGAATTTCTACGAGACCCAGATCAAGGGCTCCCTCAGCTTCCGTCGGGGCCAGTTCAGCGGCACCGTCGGCGCGATCCGCAACGGCCGCGTCTTCCGCCAGTACGACGGCATCGCCGCCTCCGCGACCAATCCCGCCGTCGGCGGCATCCGCTACTACCCCGCGTACACCATGGTCGACTTCAACCTCGAGTACGGCGTCACGAAATGGGCCAGGCTGTTCATCTCCGGCCGCAACCTCACCAACGCGCAGAAGACCCGCTACCGGGTCGTCGACGGCGCGCCGACCTGGAGCAACTTCCAAATCGCGAACAACCTCGGCGCCACCTACACCGCCGGCGTCTCCGGCTCGTTCTAGGCGCCCCGGGGCGACAGGCTTGGCGTGGGGCGGACTTCAGTCCGCCCTTTTGTCGTTCTCGTTCCTCGTAATCGTTCTCGTTCTCTCCGGTTCCTCGAATCGAGAGAACGAGGAACGAGAACGAATAACGAAGAACGATTTTCACTCTATCTCCACTTAACTCCCCAAGCGCGGTTTCGGGACCGCGCCTTTTTTCTGTCATTGCGAGTCGCGCCGCGACGCGGCAATCCACCTTGCCCGACCCCATGCGCGTCCTCCTCGCCTTCGACAAATTCAAAGACTCCCTGACCGCGCCCGCCGCGTGCGAGCACGCCGCCGCCGCCCTCCGCGCGCGCCATCCCGACTGGACCCTCGACCTCTGCCCGCTCGCCGACGGCGGCGAAGGCTTCTGCGAAATCCTGACCCGCGCCGCGGGCGGCACCGTCGAGACGCACACCGTCCCCGGCCCGCGCGGCACGCCCACCCCCGCGACGATCGGCTTCGTCCCCCTCGCCGCGATCCCGTCCCCCGCCCTGGCCCTGCTTTCAATCGAAAATCGAAATTCCGAAATCGAAAATTCCACGGTCGCCGCCATCGAGATGGCCTCCGCCTCCGGCCTCGCCCTCCTCGCGTCCGACCAGCGCGACCCGTGGCAGACCCACACCCTCGGCACCGGCGAACTCCTCCGGCTCGCCGCGGCGCGCTCCGGGGTCGCGGCCATCCTGCTCGGCGTCGGCGGCAGCGCCACCCATGACCTCGGCCTCGGCGCGCTCGACGCCCTCGGTATCCATTTCTTCAATGCGGCTGGGACCCGGCTCACGCCGCCCGTGCCCGCGCTCTGGTCGCAGGTTTCCCGCCTCGAGGGCCGCCTGCCCGCGACGCTCCCGCCGATCCGCATCGCCTGCGACGTCACCAATCCCCTCC
>JAPLTR010000127.1 GCA_026398065.1 Verrucomicrobiota bacterium
CCACGTCAGGCCATCGCGCGAGGTGAGGGTGAGTCCGCCGGCTGTGCCGACCGCGAGGAACTGCTCCCGGCCGTACGCGATGGCCTCGATCGGAGTGGAAGCGGTGAAGCGGCCGGTAAGAAACGAAGGGGAGCCGTTGAAGGTGGACGAGAGACCAGTGAGCCCGGCGGCGGCGAAAAGCGGCGGTCCGTAGGCCAGGCCACGGACATAGCTGTCCACCGTGGAGGGGTCCTCCGACCACGCCAGCCCATCGAGGGACACACGGGTGCCGCCGAGGTCCCGGACCGCGACAAACACGCCATTGCCATAGGCGATGTTGTTAAGACGGGCCCCGGCGGTGACGCGGGGCACCCACGAGACGCCGTCATACGAGATCAGGACGAGACCGAGACGGTCGCTGGCCGGTGCGGTGCCCCCGACGGCGACCCAAAGGCCGTTGGCATACGTGACGGCGGTGAGCCAGCGAGCGGGGAAGCCGGAATCGCGTTTCGTCCACGCGAGGCCGTCGGAGGAGGTGAGGATCGTGCCCTGTTCGCCGACGACGACCCACTGCCCGGCGCCGTACGCGACACCCCAGAGCGGGACCGTGACGCCGGAGGGGCGGGCGAGCCACTGCTCCTGGGCGCGGGCGGCAAGGCCCGCCAGCAGCAGGCAGAGGACGACGCGGAAAGAGTTCATTCTGAGGCGGCGGGTGGACGAGGTTCGGGCCGGTGGATACGAGGGAAGGAACGAAACGTTACCGGATCAAGGCACCTCGTAGACCTCCACGAGCGCGGTGCCGGACGTGTTGTTCACGCCGCTGACGACGCAGGTGTAGGCGCCGGGAGGGAGGGCGACGAGGAGGGCGGCGTCCTTGGAGCCGGCGGCCAGCGGGAAGCCGAGCAGGGCGGTGGCCGCGCGGAGTTCGGCGAGGTTGGCGTTTTGCTCCCAGTCGTCGTTGGTGGCGACGGTCTTGCCGTCCTTGTCCACGATCGCGAGGGTCGGGTTGGCGAGCGCGCCCGCCACGCCGAAGGCGGTGAGGGCGGGGCCGACGCCGCGGATCAGGAATTTCTTCGGCGTGGGCGCGGCGAGGGTGCTTGTGACGAAGGCGGGGATCATCACGCTCGCGCCAGGGCTGACGAAGCCGCGCGACGAGAGGTTGACGAGGCGGCCGGAGGTCGCGTCGTCCTCGTAGATCTCGGCGAGGGCGACGCCGGTGGTGTCGACGCCGTTGACGGTCTTGCCGGTGATCACGGCGCTATAGGCGCCGGGGGCGAGGGTAAGGATGCCGGCGGCATCGGCGGAGCCGCCGGTGAGTTGGAAGGCGCCGAGACGGGTATCGGCGGTGCCGATCCCGGCGACGTCGTTGGCCTGGCCCCAGTCGTCGTTGGTGTAGATGAGGGCGCCAGCGGCGTTGTAGACGCGCATGACGGGGTCGGCGAGGGCGCCGGCGACGCCGAAGGAGCCGAGGGTGGGGCCGACGGCCCGGAGCATGACGCGCTTGTTGCCGGGGCCCTGGGTGACAAAGCCGACGATGAGCGGAGCGTCGGACTGGCCGACGTTGCCGCGGGTGGCGAGGTTGATGAACCGCGCGGTCTCGTCGACGCCGACGTGGACGGTCTGGGTGGACGAGAAGCCGAGGGTATTGCGGGCGACGAGGGTATAGTCGCCGGCGTCGGTGAGGGCGGCGCGGGCCACAGAATAGCTCGGGCCCGTGGCGCCGGGGATCGCGACGTCGCCCCTG
>JAPLTR010000825.1 GCA_026398065.1 Verrucomicrobiota bacterium
CCGAGCCGCTCCAACGGACGTTTTATAATTGGGCGCATGGCCTCGTGGCGTGAGGCGCGCACCAATCATCGGAGGAGAGCCCACGGAACACACGGAAGTCACGGAAGAACCGGCCGGAGCAATCCGGAGGAGAGGAACCACGAAACACACGAAAGACACGAAAAGGAAAACCGGCGGACGCCGGATCGTGTAGGGCGCCTGTCTTGCAGGCGCCGGGGTGCGACCTTTCCCGGAGGCGTCCGCAAGCCGGACGCCCTACATGGCAGGCACGGCCCGATCCGACCCCTCCGTCGCGTTCCGCTTGGGAGGGCACAGCAGATCCAAGTGAATCCAACCTTAGCCAACCCAATGAAGCGGATTGAACAGGAGGAAACGGAGTGCACGGAGGGCTGCGTTACGCGCCTTTCTCCGTCGCCTCCGTTGGCTCCTGTAGAAATTCGTCGTTTTGGCCCGGCTGGGGCGGGCCGGTGGGCCACGCTTCCGGGGAAACCTGTGTTGCAGTGCGACGTTTACCGGAGGCGTCCGCAAGACGGACGTCCTACAGGGAGGCACGGCCAATCCGACCCGCTGTCGCGTTCCGCCGCGGTGGGCGCGGTCAAATCCGACCAAATCCAACCAAATCCGACCAGCTCCCACCGGATCGCACCTCATCCGGCCGCGGGCGGTCCGGGCGCGGCGGGGCTGCTAGGTCCTGTAAGCGGGGCGACTAAACCGGCCCAAACCCACATCCGGCATTCTACTTGCTTATTTCCGCCCAGTTAAATGACCTTCCTTCACTGAACATTCCGGTGCCGACCCTTTACCCGACCGGTTGCACCGCCGAATAGCCCGACGCCTGCCCCTACCCGCAGGCGAGGTCCACCTGTCACACACTACCTATGAACAAACGTTACCCGTGGCTGCCCGCCACTTGTTTCTCGATCATTGCCGCGGCGAGCCTGCTGCCCGTCGGCTTCGCGCAATCCAAGGCCCTGACTGACGAGGAAAAGGCCGCCGAGGCGAAGAAACTCGAAAAGTTCGTCGTCACCGGCTCCATGATCAAGCGCCTCGAGAGCGAGGGCGCCCTGCCGGTGCTGACCATCACCCCGCAGGAAATGGAGCTGCGCGGCATCGCCAGCGCCGAGCAGATGATCATGGAGCTGAACATCAACGGCAACGGCCTGGACAACCTCGCTTCCAACGCCGACGTCGTCGCCGGCGCGCAGCGCGGCAACAACGGCGCCAGCTCCGCCAACCTCCGCATGCAGGGCGCGGGCGCGACCCTCGTCCTCCTCAATGGCCGCCGCGTCTCGTCGCACGGCCTCAACGGCGGCGTGGTCGACCTGAACTCGATCCCGTTTGCGGCCATCGAGCGCGTCGAGGTCCTGAAGGACGGCGCCTCGGCCATCTACGGCACCGATGCGGTCGGCGGCGTCATCAACTTCATCCTGAAGACCAACTACCAGGGCCTGGCCGCGAGCACCGCGGCGGACGTGACCGAGCAGGGCGGCGGCAACATCTTCCGCTACAATCTCGTCGCGGGCGTCGGCGACCTGAACCGCGACAAGTACAACCTGATGGTCTCGGCCTCGTATGCGGACCACAAGGTGCTGCGCGGCGACCAGCGCGACTTCGTGAACACGTTTCAGGTCAACCGCGGCGTGTCGCCCGACACGCGCGGCACGCCGATCGCGACGCTGTTTGCGATCAGCTCGATCCGGACGGCGATCAGCGGCGCGGGCGTGACGGTGGGCAACGGCCCGCTCGATCCGACCAACCCGAACCTGCGGGTGAACGGCATCAACTACGTCGATGTCCCCGGCGGCCCGGGCTACAACGGGCTCGACGGCATGGGCCCCTACGACGAGCTGCTGTGGAATTCCGCGGCCTCGAAATACGGCTCCGCGTGGGACACGGGCCGGGCGGCCGTGATCCAGCAGCCGGTGAAGAACAAGAATCTCGTCGCCCGCGCGACGTTCAAGATCGCCGAGAAACACCGCCTGACGGCGGAACTCGTCGCCGGCCGCTCGGAGTCGAACAAGAGCTTCTCGCCCAACCAGTGGTCGAGCGGCACGGGCGCGACCACCACCGCGCTCGACGGCAAGACCACGGTGCCGAACCCGCTCTTCAACATGGTCTATCCGGCCACGGGCGCCTCGTACAACAAGGTGTTCAACGTGCTGGCCGCCTATTTCCCGGAGATCGAGGCGAACCGCGGGCAGCCGATGGCCTTCCGCTGGCGCTCGCTGCCGCTCGGCAACCGCGCCTTCACGACGATCAGCGACACCTACCGCTACATGGCCGGCATGGAAGGCCCGCTGGGCTTCCTCTCGCAGTGGGACTACCGCATCGGCGCCTCCCGGGCCGAGAGCAAGGGCAAGTCCACCCTGAACAGCGGCTACGTTTACACGGTGCCCTTCGTGAACCTGATCAACACGGGCGTGATCGACATCTTCTCCTACACGCAGACCCCGGCGGCGATGGAGGCGATCAACAAGACGCGCGCCGATGGCGTCACGCTCTACGGCGGCACCTACCAGACCGACAACGCCGATGCCGGCGCGTCGGGCCCGCTCTTCAAGCTGCCGGCCGGCACGGTGCAGGCCGCGGTGGGCGTGGACTGGCGCGAGGAAAAGTTCCTCTTCAACGGCGACGGCCGCGCGAACCTCAACTCCTCCGAGTCGCTGATCTTCAACGCGCCCTTCGACAACTCCCTCGCGACGGCCGGCCCGCTGAAGCGCACGATCAAGGCGGCGTTCGTGGAAGTGCAGATCCCGGTGCTCAAGGGCCTCGACGTGAACGTCGCGGGCCGCATGGACGAGTACACGGGCTTCGGCCGCTCGACCAACCCGAAGTACACGCTGCGCTACGCGCCGAACGACGTGATCCTGTTCCGCACCTCGTACAGCACGGGCTTCCGCGTCCCGACCTTCAAGCAGCAGTTTGACCCGGTCACCGTGAGCCCGCTGGCCTCGACCGGCCTCATCGACCCGGGCACCGGCCGCCTCATCCAGCCGAACACGGTCCAGACGATCTTCGGCGGCAAGGCCGACCTGTCGCCCGAGGATGCGAAGATGTACTCGGCGGGTTTCGTGGTGCAGCCCAACAAGCACCTCAGCTTCAATGTGGACTGGTGGGACGTCGAGCGCACGGGCACGATCCAGAGCTTCGGCACCACGGTGATGCTGGCCCCGGCCAACTACCCGCTCTTCGTGGACCGCTTCCTGCGCAATCCGGCGACGGGCGACATCGCCGCGATCGACACCCGCTGGGTGAACGCCGGCGAGACCATCACCTCGGGGATCGAGTTTGGCGTCAAGGGCGACACCGACGTGGCCAACGGCAAGCTCTCCGCGGGCTTCGACCTCTCGTACCTGCTGGTGAAGAAGTCGCGCCTGCTGGCGACCGCGCCCTTCGGCGTGAGCGAGATCAACCAGTTCACCCGCTCGAGCGACATCGGCCTGCGCTGGAAGCACACGGCGTTTGTCAGCTACCGCAAGGGCAACTGGACCGGCCAGTTCAACCACCTCTTCCGCAACAGCTACATCGACGCGGTGCTCCCGGGCGTGCTCGCCGGGCTGGTGAAGCCGAAGGACTGGAACCCGCGCGTGAAGGCCTACAGCATCTTCGGCCTGAGCCTCGCCTACCGCGGCATCAAGAACATCACGCTGACGGGCGGCATCAAGAACCTCTTCAACACCGACCCGCCCTTCTCGGCCACCTACGACACCAACACGGGCGCCGGCAGCAGCTGGGAGCCGCGCATCGCCGACCCGCGCGGCCGTTCGTACACGATGCGCGTGGACTACCGGTTCAAGTGAGCTGAGCGCGGCGGCGTGGGCGGAGGGGCTGAAAGCAGCCGGTCCGAATCCCGAACCGCAGAGCTTCTTTGGGCGACGGCCCCCGGCGAAAGCGCCGGGGGCCGTTTTTTTCGCGGAGGGCGGGGGGGGGGAATGGTATCCGAAATATAAATACAAATATGTGCGCCCTGCAGCCGGCCGGACCGCGGCCACCGGCCAGTCACCGCAGCCCGAGGAAGGCCGCGAGCGCCTGCACGGCGCCGGCGGCGGCGTGGCCGCGGCGGACGGAGCGGGAGACGACGCGGAGTTTCTTCGCGTCGCGGTCGGCCTTCGGGTCGACGTGGCCGACGAGCTCGTGGCCGGAGAGGACGGGGAGCGCGTAGTAGCCGCGCGTGCGCTTGTGCGGCGGCGTGTAGACCTCCCAGGTGTAGTCGAAACCCCAGAGCGCGGCGGTCACGCGGCGGTCGTAGATGAGCGGGTCGAGCGGGGCGAGGAGGGTGGGCTGCGACGGCGGAGTTTCGATTTGGGATGGAGGATTTTCGATTGCGAGGGCGGAGAACAGCGGGACGTCCTCTGCGAGGCAGTAGAGGGTGGGGGCGTCGGCGTCGGTGAGGGTGACGGGCTGGACGGCGTCGGCGACGACGCGGAGCTCCGCGCGCTTGAGGGCGGTGAGGCGGCGCTGGCGGAGCTTGCTGAGCGCGATCCAGCGGGTGGTGTCGGCGGGGGAGGGGGCGGGCGCGGCGAGCGTAGTGGCGGGCAGGATACGTTCGGGCAGGTCGTAGAGCCGGCGGTTGCCCTCGCGGCGGGCAATGAGCACGCGGCCGTGGAAGAAGAGCTTTTGGAGGGTGGACTTGGCGAGGGTGGCCGCGCCCCAGACGCGCCGGCCGCGGCGCCCGCCGTCGTCGATGTGTTCGGAGGAGAGGGGGCCGCGCGCGGCGAGCTCGGCGAGGATGGAGGTGGCGAGGTCGCGTTCGCGCGGGGTGAGGCGGCCGGACCACGCGCCGGAGCGCTTCGTGCGCGCGTGCATCGCGCCGAGGAGATGGGGCCACGCGTCGAGGGGGAAGGCGACGAGCACGGCGGAGTCGGGCAGGTGGTGCTCGAAGGCGGTGCGTTGGGCGGCGGCGAGCGGCGCGGCGTCGCCGTGGAGGTGGCGCATGAGGTCGCCCTCGCGGTAGCCCTGCACGCGGTTGCGGAGGATGAGGTCGTGCATGCGCCCGCAGACATTGATGGGGTCGATCTGGATGTAGCCGTGGTGGGCAAGGGCGGCGGCGACGTCCGGGAAGGGCGCATCGAGGCCGACGGCGCGGCGGGCGAAACGGCGGGCGGTGAGGGCGGTGACCTGGAGCGGGGGCGGCACGCGGGCATTGAGCGCGACTGGGCCAAAAAAACAAGGGCCCGGCGCGGAGTGCGTCGGGCCCGAAGGTGGAGGCCGGAGGAACGCCGGCGCGACGGGCGGGGGTTGCGAAGTGAGGGCACCGCGCCGGCTGCGCGGGAAGACTCAGGCGCAGGCGAGGGTGAGGCGGCCGCCGGCGCGGGCGGGCTCGAACCAGGAGGAGGGCTCGGAGTCGGGGGCAAACTCCGGGCACATCTCGGCGAGCTGGGCGCGGAGGTTTTCGCGGGCGCGGGCGATGCGGCTCTTCACGGTGCCGACGTTGATGCCGAGGGTGGCGGCGATCTCCTCGTAGGGGCGGTGCAGGAGATTGCGGAGCGTGAGGATCTCGCGGTGGCGCGGGTCGAGCTTCGCCATGCACGCATCGACGAGCGCGGCGAACTCCCCGGTGGCGGCTTCGCGGGCGGGGTCGGCCGCCTCGGAGGCGACGAGGTCGGTGAACGTCGCGTCGTTGTCCTCGCCGAGCGGGCAGTCGAGCGAGAGCGTGTCCTGGCGGCGGCGGCGGAAGAAGTACCAGTAGCGGTTGCGCGCGAGGTTGACCGAGATGCGGTGGAGCCAGGTGGCGAGCGAGGAGTCGCCGCGGAAATTCGCGAGCCCGCGATGCGCGCGGATGAAGGTGTCCTGGGTGATCTCCTCCGCGTCGGCGCGGTTGCGGAGCAGGCTCAGGGTGATGCCGAAGATCTTCTCCCGGTAGCGCGTCATGATCTCGATGAAGGCGGATTCGTCGCCGGCGTTGAAGCGGCGGACGAGCGCGGCATCGACGGCGGCCTCAGCCTTCGAGGCGAGTGCGCGCTCGCTGGGCCCGGCCTCAGCGGCGGGGCGGACGCTCACGGTGGTGCGGGCAGACTGGGGGGACACGGACGACAGCGGGGAGGAGGGCATGGTGAGGCGATGGGTTGAGGTTGCGGGCACGCCTGTCACTTACCTCGGCGCGTGCCACAGGGTGAGGCGGTGGCGCAATCCACTCCGCCGGAGCCGGATAAAAATCTGCCGGATTTCCGGCGCCGAGGCCGCGCGGGGGCGTTTCGTGCAGTTTGCGGGACGCGGCGCGCCCGGGCGGTGCAAAGAGCACGAGGGGACTTCCGCCCTCGCGGACGACGGGCCGGGGCATGACGAACTCACGGGAGGACGATTAACGAGTGTTACTATCGGGCGACGATCCGGTGCGTGGCCTGCTCGGTGCTTGACTGGATTTTTGGCCGGGTCTTGCCTAGCCCGCTCATCAAGCGTCAGTGCCGGCATTTCTAGCGATGCGACTGACTCACCGTACCAACCGATACCGAACCATGAAAGTAACCATGACTATGAAACGATTGCTGGGCCTCGTGCTGGCCCTGAGTTTCGCCACCGTGAGCGCCGTGTTTGGCCAGGGCATCACGACGTCCGCCCTGAGCGGCTATGTGACCGACAAGCAGGGCAAGCCGATCGTCGGTGCCACGGTCTCGATCGTGCACGAGCCTTCGGGCACCCGCGCCTCGGCCACCTCGCGTGCGACCGGTCAGTTCAATGTCTCCGGTCTGCGCATCGGTGGTCCCTACACGATCACGACGGCGGCGGTCGGCCAGCAGACCGATGTGCGCAAGGAAATCTACCTGGATCTCGGTCAGGTGCTTGAGCTGACCATCCCCTTGGGTTCCGACGTCGTGCAGATGGACGCTTTCAAGATCCAGGGCGACCGCGACAGCATGTTCGACGCCTCGCGCATGGGCGCCGGCACCGGGTTCAGCGAACGCGACCTGCAGAGCATCGCCTCGATCCGCGGCGACGTCCAGGACATCGCCCGCCTCGATTCTCGCGTGACGCTGAACTCGCTCGACCAAGGCGGCCAGCTCAGCGCGCAGGGCCAGAATTTCCGGTTCAACTCGTTCCTCATCGACGGCGTCGAAGCGAACGATCCCTACGGCCTTAACAGCAACGGCGTCTCCTCCCTCCGCGGCCCGATCCCGCTCGAGGCGCTCCAGAGCATGGACCTCACGCTCAATCCCTACGACGTCCGCCGCTCCGGTTTCACCGGCGCGCTGATCAACGCCGTCACCAAGAGCGGCACCAACAAGTACGAGGGTTCCGCCCAGTACGAGATCACCAACGACGACTACCGCGGCAAGAATCCCCGCACCGGGGCCAAGGAAGCGTTCGATGAGCGCCGCTACACCTTCACCTTCAGCGGCCCGATCATCAAGGACCGCCTGTTTTTCGCCCTGACCTACGACGATGTGCTGCGCGACTCCGCCTCGCCGGCCCCCGGGTTCGTGTTCACCCCCGCTTCCCTGGTCCTGGTTGACCAGGCGATCGCCAAGGCCAAGGCGTTGGGCTACGATCCGGGCACCCTCAATGGCGTCGCCTCCAACCGGGCCAAGCAGCAGACCTACCTCGGCAAGCTCGACTGGAACATCACCGACCAGCATCGCGCCAGCTTCACCTACCGCCAGAACGAGGGCACCTCGCCCATCTTTGCCGGCGTGACCAGCACCACGGGCACCACCCTCAGCAACAACTGGTACGACCAGCCCCGCAACACCAAGAGCTACACCGGCCAGGTGTTCAGCCAGTGGACGCCCGACTTCCGCACGGAAGCCTCCTACAGCTACACCACCTACATCGCGTCCCCGACGAATCGCGGTGCACCGTTCCCGGCCATCGGCATCGGCGGCCTCACCGGCATCCGTACCGACACGGGCGCGACCACCACGGGTTTCCTGAACTTCGGCACCGAGTTCTCCCGCCAGCTGAATCTCCTCAACACGAAGGAAACGCTGATGAAGATCTCCGGCGAATATTCGCTCGGAAAGCACACCCTCGTCGCCGGCGGCGAAATCGACCGGATCAAGTACGACAATCGCTTCCTCCAAGCCTACTACGGCAGCTACACGTTCAACAACAGCTCCGCATTTGGCACGACCCCGGCCCGCACGGGCATTGAGAACTGGCTTCTCGGTTTGCCGACGTCGTATACGGACGCGCAGCCCTTCCCGGGCAACACCATCGACCAGGTCTTCGCCCGCTGGACCTACACGGGTTATGGCCTCTTTGTGCAGGACACTTGGCGCCCCACCTCCCGCCTGACGGTCACGGGTGGTGTTCGCTACGACATGCCCACCACGTCCAATGCCCCGACGTTGAACCAGGCTTTTGTCACGGCCTTCGGTCTGCGTAACGACGGCACGAACGACGGCAACAACACCATCTCGCCGCGCGTCGGGTTCAACTATCGCCTGCCCACCGAGCGCAAGACGGAGCTGCGCGGCGGCGTCGGCCTCTTCCTCGGCCGCACCCCGACCGTCTGGCTGGCCAACGCCTACCAGAACGCCGGCACCGCGGGCACGATCACCGTCAACGTCAACGGCAACAACCAGCCCGCGCTGCAGTTCGTGCCGGACGTGACCAAGCAGCCGATCCCGGCCGGCACGCCCCCCGTGCCCACGATCAATCTCACCGATCCGAACTTCCAGAGCCCCTCCCTCTGGAAGGGTAATCTCGCCCTCGACCACCAGCTGCCCTTCGGCGGTCTGATGGTCTCGCTCGAGTACACCGCCACCAAGGTGAATGATGGGCTCTTCGTCGAGTACCTGAACTTCCAGCCCGCTACGACCGGTCCGGCCACCATGCCCGACGGCCGTATCCGCTACGCGGGTGCGATCACGCCCAACTACAACACCAACGCGGCGCCGAACAACGTCACCACCTTCCCCCAGACCAACACCAACGGCCGCCGCCGCATCACGTCGTTTGCCGATGTGTACCGCATCACGAACGCCAACGACGGTTCCTCCCACGACGTCACCC
Organism: Verrucomicrobiota bacterium; assembly: GCA_026398065.1. GTDB lineage: Bacteria > Verrucomicrobiota > Verrucomicrobiia > Opitutales > Opitutaceae > GAS368. The sequence goes on from JAPLTR010000825.1 coordinate 8,953, forward strand.
TTGCGGTTGGCCGTCCGATGAAGCAGCACTGGTCCGCCGGAGTGGCCTGGACGCGCGGCAAGGCCAGCGAGGTCAGCCCGCTCACCTCCTCCACCGCCGGTTCGCTCTTCACCACCCGCGCGGTCTTCAACCCGAACGAGCGCACCGCCGGTGCGTCGAACACCGAGACGCGCGACAAGCTCGTCGCCCGCTACGATCGCGAGTTCTCCTTCTTCAAGGACTTCAAGACCACGGTCGGCGTCGTCTACGAGGGCCGCACCGGTCGCACCTACAGCTGGGTGTTCCGGGGCGACGCCAATGGCGACGGACTCACCGGCAACGACCTCTTCTACGTCCCGACCGGCCCGAACGATCCCAAGGTCCGCTGGGTCGACAATGCCGAGAAGGACGCGTTTTTCGCCTTCGCCAACAGCACCACCCTGGGCAAGTATGCCGGCCAGGTCGCGCCCCGCAACAGCGAGACCTCGCCTTGGCAGCAGACCGTGGACCTGACGATCCGTCAGCAGATCCCGATCTGGGGCCGCGCGCGCGCCGAGGCCTACATCCAACTCATCAATCTCGCCAACCTCTTCAACAAGAAGTGGGGCTTGGTTGAGGAAGTGCCCTTCACCTACCGTCGCCAGGTCGCAGGCGCAGTCTACGACCCCACCGGCGACGGTGGCAAAGGCCAGTATGTCTACGTCTTCAACGGCAACACGCTCGATGGCGTGCCGACCGTGGCGGACGACACCTCGACCTCACGCTGGCAGGGCAAGATGGGTATCAGCATCAAATTCTAAACCTGACCGGTTGATTCTTTTGCAAAAGGCGGCTGCGGCAACGCAGCCGCCTTTTTTGTATCCGCACGGTGGCGCGCGTTGACCTCGCCGCGCTTTCCGGCCGAGTTTGTCGCGGTGAGCGACTCCGGTTTCCCGACTCAGACGGCCGACGGCCAGCGCCTGCGCGTCTGGCTGGCGACGGGCGTCCTCACGGCGGCGACCGTGGCGGCGTACCACAACAGCTTTGCCGCGCCCTTCGTTTTCGACGACGTACCGGCCATCGTTGAAAATCCGTCGATCCGGCACCTCTGGCCGTTGAGCGAGGTGCTGGCTCCGTCGCTGGCCGGTGGCGTGACGGTGAGCGGACGCCCGGTGGTCAATCTGAGCCTGGCCTTGAACTATGCGGTCAGTGGCCCCGCCGTGTGGAGCTACCATGGGGTCAATCTCGCAATCCATCTCGCGGCGGGACTGCTGCTCTTCGGCCTCGTGCGGCGGACGCTCCTGACGCCCCCGCTGCGCGAGCGCTTCGGGGCCGCGTCACTGCCGCTTGCTCTGGCGGCAGCGGCGCTGTGGACGCTTCATCCGTTGCAGACGGAGTCCGTAACGTATGTCGTGCAGCGCGCCGAATCGCTCGTCGGGTTGTTCTACCTCCTGACGCTCTACGCCTTTGTCCGCGGGTGCACGACGCCCTCCGGATCGCCGAAGGGAGCACCGGCTGAACGGCCTGCCCCACGGTGGCTGGCGCTTTCGGCGGGCGCCTGTTTCCTCGGCATGGCCACGAAGGAAGTGATGGTGTCGGCTCCGCTGATGGTGTGGCTCTACGACCGGACATTTCTTGGCGGCAGTTTCCGCGCCGCCTGGTCCGCCCGCCGGAGGTTTTACGTTGTACTGGCGTGTTCCTGGCTGCTCCTCGCCTTCCTCGTGCTCGGCACGTCGGGGCGGGGCGGCACGGCGGGATTCGGCGCCGCGATGTCGTCGTGGACCTATGCGCTCACGCAGTGCCGCGCCATCGTGACTTATCTGGGCCTCTGTGTGTGGCCGCACCCGCTCATTTTCGACTACGGCCTCGCTACCGTCCTGGACCTAACGTCGGTCCTGCCGCAGGCGCTGCTCCTCGTCGCCCTGGTGGTGGCGGCGGTCGTGGCGGCAGCGCGAAGGCCGGCGGTGGGCTTTCTGGCGGTCGCGTTCTTTGCTCTGCTCGCCCCGAGCTCAAGTTTCGTGCCGGTCGCCACCCAGACGATGGCCGAGCACCGGATGTACCTGCCGCTCGCGGCCGTGCTGGTGCTCCTCGTGCTGGGGACGTTTGTGTGGCTCGGGCGGTGGAGCCTGTGGGGGTGGGGCGGGGTGGCGGCGGCACTCGGCTTCGCCACCGTGGTGCGCAATGCCGACTACCGCAGCGAAGTCGCGATCTGGGCCGACACCGCGACGAAGCTCCCGACCAACGCCCGCGCTCACAACAATCTCGGCCAGGCGCTGTTTCGCGCCGGGCGCGTGCCGGACTCGGTGCGAAGCTACGAGGAGGCGTTGCGGCTGCAGCCCAGGTATCCCGAAACACACTACAATCTCGGCGTTTCGCTGGCGGCACTCGGCTCGCTGGCGGCGGCCATCGGGCACTACGAAGAAGCCCTGCGGTTTCAGCCCGACTACCCGGCGGCGCACAACAATCTCGGGAATGCCCTGATGAAAGCGGGCCGTGTGCCCGAAGCCCTGCGGGCCTACGCCGAAGCGCTGCGGCTGGACCCGCACTTTGCGGAAGCCCACAGCAACCTCGGCAACGCGCTCCTGCAGTCGGGGCGCGCGGCGGAGGCGGTGCCCCATTTCGAGCGGGCGCTCCGGGAGAGGCCCGACTATCCAGAGGCGGACGCCCTGCAGGCCTATCTCGAGGCGATCCGTCTCAAACCCGCCTACGCCGAGGCCTACGTGAACGCCGGCAATGCGCTGCTGCAACTGGAGCGGCCCACCGAGGCCATCGCGCAATATGAGCGGGCCATCGCCCTCGACCCCGCGCTCACGGAGGCGCAGTTCAATCTCGGTTCGGCGCTGCTCGACCGGGAGAAATGGACCGAGGCCATCCCGCGTTTCGAGCAGGTGCTGCGCGCCGACCCCGCGGCGGTCGAAGCGCACCGGGCCATCGCGTACGCGCTCGCCCGGACCGGCCGGGTGTCCGAGGCTGTCACGCATTACCAGGCCGTCCTGCGGGTCCTGCCCGGCGACGCCATGGCGCGCGCGGCGTTGGATGAGCTGCGCGGCCAGACGCCCGCAGCGGGAAAGCGGAACTGATCTCACGCCCCGTGAACCGGGACGACTCCGGAGAAGATCACTGCCGTCCCAGTATTGTCCTGACTTGCGCCAGTTGCCGCCGCGCCTCCGGGTAACTGGGCCGAAGCTCCAGCGCCTTCTCGAAGGCCACGGCGGCCTCGCTCCACCGTCGGTCACGCATGCAGGCGACGCCGAAATTGAACTGGGCTTCGGGTTCGGCGGGGCGCTCCTGCAGCGTGATCCGGTAGTGACGCACAGCGTCCGCCGCGCGGCCCTGCTGCAGGGCGAGATAGCCGAGGTTGCTGTGCGCACTGGCGTCACGCGGGGCGAGGCGCACCACGGTCTCGAATTGCCTCCCCGCCTCGTCCAGGCGGCCCGTTTGCAGGAGAGCGACGCCGAGGTTGCTGTGGGCCTCGGCGAAATCGGGCTTCAGCCGCAGCGCAGTCTCGAACCGGCTGGAGCAGGGCGCCGCCGAGACTGTTGAGGGCCTCCGGGTAGTCGGTTTGCAGTTTGAGCGCGGTTTCGAGGTGGGTGATGGCCTCGTTAAAACGGCCGCGTTGCGCGAGTGTGTCGCCCAGGTTGTATTGGGAGATCGGATTTCCCGGGTCGATGCGGACGGAGCGGCCAAAATTCTCGAACGCCTCGTCAGGGCGGCCGAGGTCCTTCAGCAGAATGCCAAGATTGTTGTACGCCTCGGCATAGTTCGGGTCCAGTTGCAGCGCGGACTCGTAGTGCGCGACCGCGTCGGCCTTGTGCGGCGTGCGCGCAAGAACCTCCGCGAGATTGTAGTGCGCCCGCGCGTTGTTGGGGCGTTTGGCGACCGTGTCAGTCCACAGGGCTAGTTCATCGCGATAGACCGTGTTGCGCTGCCACGCCAGGACGGCAAATGCGCCCGCGACGACGAGCCCGACCGCGATTGACCGGCGTCCAACCCACGAGAACATCAGTAGCGTGACGGCCACCAACACCGCCGCGAGGGGCAGGTACATTCGGTGCTCGGCGGCGGTCTGCGTTGCAACCGGAATGATGCTCGAGCTGGGTGCGATGATGGCGAAGAACCACACGCCGGCGAAGCCGAGTGCCGGCCGTCGCCACAGCGCCCAGATCGTCCCTCCGATCGCTGCTGCGATGATAACACCCGGTACCACCACGTCCGCCGCGTGGCGGACGAGATCGGTGCCGTAATCGAAGACGAGCGGGTGCGGCCAGAGCGAAAGCCTGAGATAGGTGGTGAGCGTCCGCAGTTGAGTCAGCCCGTAGCTCCACGCCGACACATCCGTATCGAAACCCGCCGTACCGCCGCGGCTGCGGGTGGCCAGCACCAACGACGCCAGCAGCAGCCACGTCGCCGCAAGCGCGGCATAGTAGATCCGCCGCCGTCGCCACGCCTCTGCAAAGGTCACGGAGACGAACGTGCGGTCGTAGAGGAAGACGAGGAGTGGTGCGGAGACCATCACCTCTTTGCTCGCCATCCCACAGAGACAGGCCGCGACCGAGACCACCAGCCAGCGTATCCCCGCTTGACTCTCGGTGGCGCGGACAAAGGCGTACACCGTCAGCAGATAGAAGAATCCCATGAGCGACTCGACCCGCTGCACGACGTAGGTCACGGATTCGGTTTGCAGTGGATGGAGGGTCCACAGCGCCGCGCTGATGAATGCGAGCGGCAACGCGCTGGTGCCGAATCGCCCGGAGAGCGACGGACTCGCCAGGGTGCGCCGTACGATGCCGAACAATAGGAGTCCCGCCGCGATATGGATCGCGAGGTTGGCGAGATGATAGCTCCACGGCGCCGTGCCGCTGACGGCGTGATTCAGTGCGAACGTGAAATTTACGAGCGGTCGGCCGCTCACCGTCACCAGCGGTGGCGGGGAAAACGCACCCCACGGCGGCCAGAGGGTGGCGAGCGTCGGATTGGTCAGAATCGACGAGGGATCATCGAAGATAAACGGGACAGAAAGGGCGTTGCTGTAGACAGCGAGCGTTGCGAGCGCGAGGACCCCGGCGAAGAGCCAGACGGTGCGAAGTGGGGAGGAGGGCGAGGCAAGTGGGCGATCGCGACGGGCGTTCATCGGCGGAGCAACTCCCTCACCTGAGCCAGGTGGCGTTGAGCGTCGCCGTAGTCGGGACGGAGGCGGAGGGCTGCCTCGAATTCGCGCCCTGCTTCGGCAAGGCGCTCCAGCCGCGCGTAGGCGATGCCGAGGTTGTGGTGGGCCTCGGCGTCGGTCGGATTGAAGCGGACCGCGGCCTCGTAGTGTATCATCGCGTCTGGTACGCGATCCGCGTCGATGAGGGCGTTGCCGAGCTTGAAGTGGGCGTTGGCGTGGTCGGGCTCGGCTTGGAGCGCGGCCTTATAGCGGGCGATGGCCTCAGCCGGCCTGCCGGAAGCGGCGAGGGCGTTGCCGAGGCCGTAGAGCGCGTCGGCGTGGGTTGGCCGGAGTCGGAGCACGGCTTCGTAGCGCGCAATGGCCTCGGGGAACCGGCCGAGGCGGGCGAGCGCGATTCCATGGTTGTAGGGATACTGCGGCTCGGTCGGCACCAGCCGTTCGGCTTCGGCGTAGTGGGCGAGTGCAGCCTCGCCCTGGCCGGCGCGACTGAGGGCGATGGCGAGATTGTTGTGCGTCTTCGCCTCGGCGGGGGCGAGCCGGAGCGCGTGGCGATAGTGGACGACCGCCGCGTCCCAGCGGCCAGCCTCCCCGAGCGCCCGGGCAAGATTGTACTGGTAGTGGGATTCGTCGGGCAGCAGGCGCGCGGCCTCGGCGTGCTGCGCAATGGCCTCGTCGAGGCGGCCGAGCTCGGCATAGGCCTCGGCCAAGCCCTCGTGGGCGCGGGGATTTTCGGGACGTTGCGCCACCGTCTTGCTCCAGAGTGCGAGGTGACTGCGATAGTCGTGGTTGCGCAGGGCGGTCAGTGCGCCGGAGGCCAGCGCCGCTACAGCGCACGCCGGCCACGCAAGGCGCCCGAGAACCCGGTGCAGCGCGATCACCAGCAAAGCGATCACGGCGGCGAGCGGGAGGTAGGGGCGATGCTCGACGATCATCTGAATCGTGCCGGGAGCGAGCGAAGTCGGCGCAAGAATGCCGAAAAACCATGCGCCTGCGAAACCGAGCGGCGGTTTTTTCCACAACGCGAAGACCGTGCCCGCGAGCAACGGCACGATCACCGCGGCGAAAGGCAGGATGTCGCCTGCGCGCTCGACCCAGAAGGTGCCGTACTCGAAGACCAGCGGCTGAGGCCAGACGGCGAGGCCGAGATAGGTGGCGACGGCTTTGAATTGGGTAAGTGGATACGCCCACAGCGGCACACCCACGCCGAGCCCCACGGTGCCGCCGCGGTTGCCACCCGTACTGAGCACAAGGGCGCCCAGCAGCACCCACGTGCCAGCGAGCCCGAGGTAGTATCCGCGCCGCTCCCTCCACGCCGCGCGAAACGACCCGGTGACGAAGGTGCGGTCGTAGAGCAGTACGAGGAGCGGCGCGGTGGCCATCACTTCCTTGGTGCCCATGCCGAGCGCGCAAGCCGCGACCGAGCCGGCGAGCCAGCGGCGGCCCGATCCGACGCGCGCCGGGGAGCCAACTGCGCCGCGCGTAAAGGCATAGAGCGTGAGCAGGTAGAACAGCCCCATCAGCGACTCCGCGCGTTGCACCGTATAGGTCACTGCCTGGGTCTGGAGGGGATGGAGCGCCCAGAGCGCAGCGATTCCCAGCGCGAGCGGGAACGCCGGAAGCGGGGCGGTTGAGGCGGAGGCGGCCGCGCCCGGCCGATGCTCCGGTGCGGAGAACTGGGCGTTCCGGAGACTGATCGTTCGGCGCACCACGCCGAAGAGCAGCAATGCTGCGCCAGCGTGGATCAGCACGTTTAGCGCGTGATAGCTCCAGACGGCGTCACCGCTGAGGGCGTGGTTGAGCGCGAGCGAGAGGTTGAGCGCCGGGCGACCACTCACCGTCAATCCGCCCTCGGCCTGCGGCCACAGCGCGTCCGTAAGCGGCCAGAGGTGCCGGATCGTCGGATTGTCCCTGATCGCCGGGATGTCGTCATACACGAAGGGCGCAGACAGGCTGTTGGCGTAGCACGCGAACACGCTGACGACCAGGAGGGCGGCCGCAGAGAGCAAGTGCGCCGGTGACGGCGGTTTTGCCGGCGAGGCCGGTGGCGGCGCGGTTGGTGCGTTGGTTTTCACCCTTGGGTCCGTCCCACAATCCCCACCGCCGGCTCGTTTCCAATCCCCGAATTCGGTCGCCTTTCTGACCGTCTGAATCTGGCGTCCCATGAGTTTGGAGACGCGATTTTCCGAGGTGTTTTTGTGGCCTGTCCTGACTCCTTCAATACGCCAACGTTTTGCGCGATTTCAGGGAAGTCGGAGGCCCGTTTTTTGACCCGTGTTTCTGCTCATTTTACGCAGTTTCATAGGTGAAAACCGACGCTCCGTGCCGGGCCGGGCGATTTCTCCCTCGGGGCGAAGTTCATTCCTGCCCCGCAAGCCAAAAATGGCCGAAAAATTAACACTTTTGTCGCCACAAACCTGTTGACGGGAAAGTGACGCACTCCCATCGGTTGTGGTTGTTGCGAGGGGGGACCACAGCCTGTTGTGGTTAGCAAGGCGTCAATAAGTTACCAATAACTTTTGATCGCCAGCGGCCTCCGTGCGGCAAAAACACCCTTCTTCCCACCCGTTTTTCACCTTCGTTTCCGTCCTCGGCCCATGCAAAAGATCTTCCAAGTCGGCTCCAAAACCTTTGTCCTCGATCAGGACAAGGCCGAGGCCGCGTTTGCCGCCAAGAAAGTCATCAACGGTCGCGTGACCATGACCTTCAACCTGCTGCCCCTCAAGTACCAGTGGGCCTACGATTTGTACCGGAAGATGAAGGCCAACCACTGGGAGCCCGAGGACATCCCGATGGGCAAGGATATCGAGCAGTGGCGCGACGAAAAGACCGTGTCCGACGTCGAGCGTTGGATCATCCGCATGGGCATCGGCTATTTCTCGGCCGCCGAGGGCATCGTCGGCAACAACATCCAGCACGTGGTCCGCGAACTCGTCACCGCCCCCGAGCTCAAGCTCGTCCTCGGCCGCCACGCCCACGAGGAGAACATCCACGCCGACTCCCTCCTCTACATGATCGCCTCCCTGGGCATCAACCCCCACGAGTGCGAGGCGATGTTCGAGGATGTGCCGACGATCGTCCGGAAGAACGAGTTCGTCACCAAGGTCTCCCACTCCCTCCGCCGCGACATCGACCTCACTCAGCCGGAGAACAAGAAGCTCCTCGCGAAGAACATCTTCGTCTTCGGCCAGTGCATGGAGGGCACGCAGTTCTACGGGCTCTTCGGCATGGTCCTCTCGCTGTACCGCCAGAACAAGTTCCCCGGCATCGGCCAGATGTTCCGCTACACGCTCCGCGACGAGTCGAACCACATCGAGGTCTTCCGCAATCTCTTCATGGACCTCATCGAGGAGAACCGCGAGATCTGGACCACCGAATTTAAGGAAGAGCTCCGCGCCCTCATGGCCGAGGCGATCCAGCTCGAGAAGGAGTTCATCCGCGACTGCCTGCCCGTCAACGCCGTGGGCCTCGCGATCGACGAGTTTCTGACCTATATCGACTACATCGCCGACCGCCGCCTCGAGGGCTGCGGTCTCGCACCGCTCGCCGCCGGCGTGAAGAACCCGCTGCCGTGGCTCGCCGAGATGATGGACATCAAGAAGGAGCAAAACTTCTTCGAGGGTCGCGTCACCGAATATCAAAAGGCCTCCTCCCTCAACGTCGCCCACGACGACGATCTCTGAGCCGCCCCGCTCGTTTCGCTGTCGCCGCCGTTCGTCACCACACCGTCCTGTTGTCTCCGTAGTCCGCTTCCTCCTTACCCCTCACGTTCTCTCTCCGTTGCGATGCCGCTTTCGGCTGCGCCACGGCATTCTCTTTTTTCCCACTCCGCCAGCCGCCATTTTGTTTCATTTACGTTAACTTCGTCCGTCCGTCCACATCCGCCATGAGCCACGCCTCCCTCGCCCACGATCTCGCGCTGAAGCGCACCGTCCACACCCCCGTCGAACAGAAACCCCACTATGCTTGGCGCGACGTCCTCGCCAACGAGACCATCGACCTCCCGCCCATCGTCCTCCTCTGCCCGCACGGCGAGGAGCGCTTCGTCCTCGCCGAGGTCGCCGACACCCTCGGCAAGGCCCTCACCAACGTCCACCTCGCCCGCGGTGAGAAGGACATCTTCACCGACGCCAACCGCGCCTGGGTCGCCCGCATCTGCCGCGAGGTCGCCGCCAACCTCACTCTCCTCGGCCGCGCCTCCTCGCCCGTCCGCCTCTCGCTCAACGCCCTCTACGAGCTCATCGAGAAGACCCTCGTCGACAACAACGCCTACTTCGTCGCCAAGAGCCTCCTCCTCAACCGCGCCCGCAAGATCTCCATCGACCGCGACGCCGCCGCCACTTCCACCCTCCGCGTCATCCGTCGCAACAACCACGTCGTCCCGTGGAGCGAGCAGAAGGTCGAGATCGCCGTCCGCAAGACCTTCCTCTCCCTCCAGCGCGACTCCGCCCCCGCCGTCGCCATCACCCGCGCCGTCTCCGAGCGCGTCCACTCCTCCAAGCAGTCCTTCGTCCACATCGAGGAGATCCAGGACATGGTCCAGGAGGAGCTCATGAAGTCCGGCCACTTCAAGGTCGCCGAGGCCTACATCCTCTTCCGCGCCCAGCGCGCCATCTCCCGCGACGCCGGTGACACCGATGCCGTCGCCGCCGAGACGGCCCCCGCCGCCGCCGGCCAGGAGACCATGATCCTCGTCAAGCGCGCCAACGGCGAGAACACCTTCTGGGACGGCGCCGACCTCCGCAAGCGCATCGAGTTCGCCCGCATCGGCCTCGACCTCTGCCTCTCCAACGACGAGATCGAGACCGAGCTCCGCCGCTCCGTCTACGACCAGATCTCCCAGAAGGACCTCGACGCCACCATCGTCCTCAACTCCAAGACCCTGATCGAGAAGGACGCCGACTTCGCCAAGTTCGCCGGCCGTATCCAACTTACTTATATCTACGAGGAGATCCTCGGCTGGGACATCGGCCGCGACGGCATCGGCGCCCTCAAGACCGCCCACCAGCGCGCCTTCAAGAAATACCTCGAGCACGGCGTCGCCATCAAGCGCCTCAACCCCCGCCTCCTCGACTACGACCTCGCGAAGCTCGCCGCCGTCCTCGACCCGTCCTCCGACCTCGAGTTCGACTTCCTCGGCATCCAGACGATGTACGATCGCTACCTCATCATCGACAAGTCCTCGAAGGTGACGAAGCGCATCGAGACGCCCCAGTTCTTCTGGATGCGTGTATCCATGGGCCTGATGCTCGACGAGTCGGGCGACCGCGAGGCGCGCGTCACCGGCCTCTACGAGCTCTACAAGAGCCGCCGCTTCTGCTCCAGCACGCCGACCCTCTTCAACTCCGGCACGCTCCACTCGCAGCTCTCGTCCTGCTACCTCTACTACGTCGACGACTCCCTCGAGGGCATCATGTACCGCGGCATCGCGGAAAACGCCTTCCTCGCCAAGTGGGCGGGCGGCCTCGGCGGCTCGTGGACCGCGGTCCGCGGCACCGGCGCCCACATCCAGGGCACCAACGGCGAGTCGCAGGGCGTCATCCCGTTCCTGAAGCTGCACAACGACCAGCTTGTCGCCGTCAACCAGGGCGGCAAGCGCAAGGGCTCCGGCTGCGCCTACCTCGAGTCCTGGCACAACGACATCTTCGAGTTCCTCGAGCTCCGCAAGAACACCGGTGACGACCGCCGTCGTACCCACGATATGAATACGGCGAACTGGATCCCCGACCTCGGCATGAAGCGCATGGAGGCGCGCGGCTCCTGGACCCTCTTCCGTTCCAACCAGGTCAAGGACCTCCACGAGCTCTACGGCCAGGCCTTCGAGAAGCGCTACATCGAGTACGAGAAGCTCGCCGAGGAGGGCAAGATCGCCGGCCAGAAGATCGAGGCCCTCGAACTCTGGAAGAAGATGCTCTCGATGCTCTTCGAGACCGGCCATCCCTGGATCACCTTCAAGGACGCCTGCAACATCCGCTCGCCCCAGGACCACGCCGGCGTCATCCACTCGTCCAATCTCTGCACCGAGATCACGCTCAACACGAGCAACGACGAGACCGCCGTCTGCAACCTCGGCTCCGTCATCCTCGACAGCCACCTCCTCAAGGACGGCTCCCTCGATCACAAGAAGCTCCGCGAGACCATCCGCATGGCCGTCCGCGCGCTCGACAATGTGATCGACATCAACTTCTACCCGACCGAGCCCGCCAAGCGCTCCAACCTCCGCCACCGCCCCATCGGCCTCGGCGTGATGGGCCTCGCGCACGCGCTCTATATGAAGGGCATCCCCTTCGCCTCCGACGCCGCCGTCGAGTTCAACGACGAGGCCATGGAAGCCATCGCCTACTACGCCTACGAGGCCAGTGCCGACCTCGCCGGCGAGCGCGGCACCTACTCCACCTACCAGGGCTCCAAGTGGTCCCGCGGCCTCCTCCCGCAGGACACGCTCGATCTCCTCGAGAAAGAACGCGGCGTGCCGGTTGAGGTCCCCCGCGGCGGCAAGATGGACTGGACGCCCGTCCGCGCGAAGATCGCCCTCCACGGCATGCGCAACAGCAACGTCCTCGCCATCGCGCCCACGGCCACGATCTCCAACATCACCGCCACGAGCCCCTGCATCGAGCCCACGTACAAGAACCTGTTCGTGAAATCCAACCTCTCCGGCGAGTTCATCGTCCTGAATCCCTTCCTCGTGAAGGACCTCAAGGCCCGCGGACTCTGGGACCAGGAGATGATCGACAACCTGAAGTACTTCGACGGCGAGCTCAACGACATCGACCGCATCCCGACCGACCTGAAGGCCCGCTACCTGACCGCGTTCGACATCGATGCCAAGTGGATCATCGCCGCCGCCGCGCGCCGCCAGAAGTGGATCGACCAGAGCCAGTCCGTGAACCTCTGGATCAAGACGCCCGACATCAAGACGCTGAGCCACATGTACCGCCAGGCCTGGCACGTCGGCCTCAAGACCACGTACTACCTCCGCAGCCTCGGCGCCTCCAACATCGAGAAGGCGACGATCGCCGTGAAGAAGGAAGTCCGCGGCGCGATCAAGGAAGGCCAGGACGGCGGCCAGAACAGCGGCGACACCGGCGGCACGCACAGCAAGGAGCAGGTGAAAGCCGACGCCGCCACGGCGACGGCCGCCGCCAGCAAGAAGACCTACACCGCCGCGGAAAAAACCGCCTGCAGCATCGAAGCGATGCGCAACGGCGAGATCTGCGAAGCCTGCCAATAAGCACTGAAACAGGTAGGGACGTCTCTCCGAGACGTCCGTCCCTCCAAGGCCCGACATCGGTCGGGCCTTTTTGTGCTCGGCCGGTTTTCAACGGGATTGTCATGGCGAGAAGTCCGCGAAGCGGACGACCACCTGCCCGCCGAAGCCTCGGCGAAGGTGAAAGCGATCCAGCCCCGTGACACGGCTCGAGGCCGTGAGCTCATCGAACGGCTGGATCGCCACGTCCGGCAGAGCCGGACTCGCGATGACAGACAAACTGGCCCGCACTCCGTAAAACTGAGAAACTGGGAAAGAACGAAAGGGGAGGGCGGGGACCATCAACCCGCCGCCTCACTCCAAGGGCGCACTACTATATAGCGTGCGACCCACCAAAGGCCCGACCTCCCGTCGGGCCTTTTTGCTGTCCGCCGGCGGGTAGCCGCACCGGTTACGGTGCGGTCCGACGGATTGTACGATGAGGTCGGATTTACTTGGATTTGGTGCGATAAGGTCGGATTTGCCGCTGGGAGCGCGGACGGACCGTCCGCTTTGCCCGGCCCCGTAGCCGCGAGCGTGAGCGAGTGGAGGTGCCCCGCGCAGATCAGGCCCGACCATGCGGAAACCCCGGCCCGGGTAGCCGCACCGGTTACGGTGCGGTCCGATGTCTGGTGGGATGACATCGGGTGGAGTCGGATGGCACCGCCGGGTACCTTGATCCATCTTGATCTGGTCGGATTTACTCGGATTTGGTCGGATTCGGTCGGATGGATCACGGCCCCCGGACCGCTCCGAACCGCCC
>JAPLTR010001004.1 GCA_026398065.1 Verrucomicrobiota bacterium
TGGCAGCCGTGGCGGATGGAAGTGCCCACGCAGTCCGTGCCGGTATCGCCGCCGCCGATGACGACGACATCCTTGCCGTCCGCGGTGATCTGCGTGCCGGGCTTGATGCCGTCGAGCAGGTTCTTGGTGTTGGCGGTGAGAAATTCCATCGCGAAGTGGATGCCCTTGAGTTCGCGGCCGGGGATCGGCAGGTCGCGACCCTTGGTCGCGCCGGTGGCGAGCACGACGGCATCGAAATCTTTCAGCAGGGTTTCCGCCGGCAGATTTTTTCCGACCTCGGTGTTGCAGACGAACTTCACGCCTTCCTTCTCGAGCAGGGCGAGGCGGCGCAGCACGACTTCTTTTTTGTCGAGCTTCATGTTGGGGATGCCGTACATGAGGAGGCCGCCCGGACGGTCGGCGCGCTCGAACACGGTGACGGTGTGGCCGGCCTTGTTGAGCTGCTCGGCGGCGGAGAGACCTGCGGGACCGGAGCCGATGATCGCGACCTTTTTGCCAGTGCGCACGCGGGGCTGCTCGGGCAATACCCAGCCCTCGTCCCAGCCACGGTCGGTGATCGCGGCCTCGATGTTCTTGATCGTAACCGGCGGGTTGGTGATGCCGAGGACGCAGGAGCCCTCGCACGGGGCGGGGCAAACGCGGCCGGTGAACTCAGGGAAATTGTTCGTCTTGTGCAGACGGTCCAGCGCCTCTTTCCAAAGGCCGCGGTAGACGAGATCGTTCCACTCGGGGATCAGGTTGTTGATCGGGCAGCCGCTCGCCATGCCGCTGATCAGCTTTCCGGTGTGGCAGAACGGCACGCCGCAATTCATGCAGCGCGCTCCCTGGTTGCGGAGCTGTTTCTCCTCCATGTGCGAGTGAAACTCCTTCCAGTCGTGTGTGCGCTCGGTGGGTGAGCGGTCGACGGGAAGCTCGCGGAGGTATTCGATAAAGCCGGTTGGTTTTCCCATGGTGAGGTGTAGGCAGTGAACTTAGGTAGGTGAAAGGGTGGGTGGTGAAAAGTCTCTCCGGGAGGCGTGTCAACGGGCCGCGCCGATATTTTCCAACGAGAACCCTCGGAGCTTGGCGATGGTCTGGTCGAGCGCGGTTTTGCGGTCATCGAGCGGGTGGTGCGAGTCGGCCGCGCTGGAGAACTGACTGGGATAGAACATCGCGCCCAGCAGCGCCCCGATCGCGCCGGCCGCGACGATGGTCAGCCCAAAACGCAGCAGGGCTTCGGGCCAGTCGCCGGGGGAAACGTTTCCACGACTGACCAGGGTCGCATATCCACCAGGGACGATTGCCACGACGGCGCCGATCACGGCGCAGGCCTTGACCGCACTGCCCTGATCGCGACGCGGCGGGGGCAGGTGGTTGATTTGCTCCAACAGGGCGAGGCGCTCGGTTTCCGCCTGCTGCAGGGCGGAGGTCTTGTAGGACTCAACCGCGGACCGGAGCGCGACCAGGGAGCGCTTCGCGTGCTGCTCGGCCTCAAGGAATGAAGGAAGGGTGTTGGCCAGCAAAGCGGCGTCGCCCTGCGTGATCAGGCTGGTGGCCTTGACGAATTCCGTGCGTGCAACGGTGCCGAAACGGTAAGGGCCGATCTGCAGGGCCTCCACCTGAGCGGCCAGCTCCCTCGCGGTCTGCAGCGCGTCCGCGGCATTCTGCCGGGCTTTCTGGCCACGCACGACGGCGGTCTTGAGCGCGGTGGCGGCTTCGGTGGCGTGGGCTTCGGCCGAGAGATAGCCGTACAGCGAATTGGTCCGCATCGCGACTGTGGCGACCGCAATCAACGTCGAAACCGCGCCCAGTTCCTCGACGGAGGAGCCGGCCACAGCCTCCCCATCGGCTCCGAGTATCCCGCACTCCTTGGCGCGCTGGATCACGTCCTGCAGGGCGCGCGAGGCGCGCTGCCCCACTTGATGACGGCGGGCCTCGACGACCGCGAACGTCTCTTGGGCAAAGGGCACGAAATCCCCGTCGAGCGCCGCCTGCCGGGCGAAGGCCGGATCGAGTTCGACCGCGTTCGCCAGGTAGGGCATCGCCAGATCGGGCTGCCGGTTGTGAAGGAAAATCTTCGCAACCTGAAAGTGGGCTTCGCCCAAATTGGGCTGAAGCACGAGAGCTTGTTGGGTGTGTGTGAGGGCCCGGCCCATCTGCCCCTGGCAATAGGCGGCCCAGCCTGCCGCGAGCATCGCCCACGCGGCATCCGTCCGCTGGTCGCAGACGGCGTAGCGTCCAGCGGTGGCGAATGCATGCTCGGCCCCGGTGAGGTCCAGCACGGAGGAATCGTGGTGCTGAAAGCCGCCCAGGAGGATGAGTCCCCGGAGAAAATGAGCACGATATTCCAGGGCATAGCCGTCATGCCCCTCGTGGCCTTCCATCGCGCGCCGCAGATAGTCCAAGGCTTCCTGATACAACCCCCGGCGGAAGGCGTCGCGGGCGATGTCAAACTGCTCGGCGGCCCACATTTCCGCCGAGGTTTTGGCGGCATGTTTCAATTCCGCGAGAGAGCGGGTGAACTGACCGGTGAGCAGCAGTTGCGCACTGTTCCCCCAGTGAAAAGGCGGACTGCCCGCCGGCCTGAAAGGTGAGGCTGGTGGCTGCGCGCCGCCCGCGAGCGGAGCCGCAGGCGACACGGGCGGAGTCAGTGCGCCCCCTCCGAGGGGAACTCCGATCAGCATGCTCCAACGCATCGACAGCTCCGCCTTCGGCGACGCACCCGCAGATTCGGTCTGCAGATAAGCGCCGTATGGGCGGGCGGAGTCGAAGACGTAGGTGTTCATGCCGGACAGGACGGGAGGCGTGGCGGCTCAGTTGCCGCCGACGCGCGACAGATCGCGGGCATTTTCCTCGAAGGCGGCCATGACGGCTTCGTCGCCGGTGAGGCCCTGCGCCTCCGCCTTCTCGATACAGGCGAGCATGCGCTTGTAGTCCTTCGGCAGGACCTTGACGAACTTCGGCACGAGGGCGTCGAAATTCGCCAGCACGTACTTGGCGCGCGGGCTCTTGGTGTAGTCGAGATGCTTCTCGATCATACCGCGGAGCTCGGCGATCTCGGCCTTGGACTCGACCTTTTCAAGGCCGACCATGGATACGTTGGCCTGCTTCGGGAAGGAGCCGTCCTCATCGAGCACGTACGCGACGCCACCGGACATGCCGGCGGCGAAGTTGCGGCCCGTGGGGCCGAGCACAACGACGCGGCCGCCGGTCATGTATTCGCAACCGTGGTCACCGACGCCTTCGACGACGGCGTTGACGCCGGAGTTGCGGACGCCGAAGCGCTCGCCGGCGCGACCGTTGACGTAGATCTCACCGGCGGTGGCGCCGTACATGGCGACATTGCCGATGATGATGTTGTCCTCGGCCTTGAAGCCGGCGTTGGCGGGCGGGTGCACGATGAGTTTGCCGCCAGAGAGGCCCTTGCCGAAGTAGTCGTTGGCATCGCCCTCGACGGAGAACGTCATGCCGCGCGTCATGAACGCGCCGAAACTCTGGCCGGCCGAACCCTTGAAGCGGATGCGGATGGTGTCCTCGGGAAGCCCCTTCGCGCCGTACTTCTTGGTGACCTCGTAGCTGGTGATCGTACCGGTGACGCGGTTGACGTTCCGGATGGGCAGCTCGGCAATGACTTTTTCGCCGCGCTCGATGGCGGGCGCGCAGATGCCGAGGAGGGTCGTAAGGTCGAGGGACTTGTCGAGTCCGTGGTCCTGCTTGATCGAGCAGAACCGGCCGACCTCGGGTCCGACGTCCGGCGAGTAGAGGATCTTCGAGAAGTCGAGACCCTTGGCCTTCCAGTGTTCGACGGCGCGCTTGGGCTCGAGGCGGTCGGTGCGGCCGACCATTTCCTCGATGGAGCGGAAGCCAAGCTGCGCCATGAGCTCGCGGACTTCCTGGGCGATGAACGTCATGAAGTTCACGACGTGCTCGGGCTTGCCGGAGTACTTGGCCCGGAGGCGCGGGTCCTGCGTCGCGACACCCGCGGGGCAGGTGTTGAGATGGCAGACGCGCATCATGATGCAGCCGGTGGCGACGAGCGGCGCGGTCGCGAAACCGAACTCCTCGGCGCCGAGCAGCGCGGCCATGACGACGTCGCGCCCGGTCTTGAGCTGGCCGTCCGTCTCGACGGCGATGCGCGAGCGGAGGTTGTTCAACACGAGGGTCTGGTGGGTCTCGGCGAGACCGAGCTCCCACGGGAGACCGGCGTGGGTGATGGAGGTCTGCGGGGAGGCGCCGGTGCCGCCGTCATAACCGGCGATGAGCACGACATCCGCATGCGCCTTGGCGACGCCGGCGGCGATGGTGCCGACGCCGACCTCGGAGACGAGCTTCACGCTCACGCGGGCGTGGCGGTTGGAGTTCTTGAGGTCGTGGATGAGCTCCGCGAGATCCTCGATCGAATAGATGTCATGGTGCGGCGGAGGCGAGATGAGGCCGACGCCGGCGGTCGTGCCACGGGTCTTGGCGACCCACGGGTAGACCTTGGAGCCGGGCAGCTGGCCGCCTTCGCCGGGCTTCGCGCCCTGCGCCATCTTGATCTGGATTTCCTTGGCACTGGTGAGGTACTCGGAGGTGACGCCGAAACGTCCCGACGCAACCTGCTTGATCGCGGAGTTCTTCGAGTCGCCGTTGGCCATCGGGACGAAGCGCGCGGGATCTTCGCCGCCTTCGCCGGTGTTAGACTTGCCGCCGATGCGGTTCATCGCGATCGCGAGCGTCTCGTGAGCTTCGCTGGAGATGGAGCCATACGACATGGCGCCGGTCTTGAAGCGCTTCATAATCGCCTCGACGGTCTCAACTTCCTCGATCGGAATCGCGGTGGAGGCCTTGAACTCGAGGAGACTGCGGAGCGTGCAGAGGTTTTTGCCCTGATCGTTGACGATCTTCGAGTAGTCCTTGAACGCCGCGTAGCTCGTCGTGCGCACGGCCTTCTGGAGGCGGTGGATCGACTCGGGCGTGAAGAGGTGGGCTTCGCCGTCGTTGCGCCACTGGTACTGGCCGCCAGGAGGCAGCACCGCGGCATTGGCGGTGCGCTCGGGATAGGCGGCGCGATGGCGCGCGAGGACTTCCTGGGCGACGACATCGAGGCCAATGCCACCGACGCGGGAGGCCGTCCAGGTGAAGTAGTGGTCGATGACGTCCTGGCGGAGGCCGAGGGCCTCGAAGACCTGGGCGCCGCGGTAGCTCTGGATCGCGGAGATGCCCATTTTGGACATGACCTTGACCACGCCCTTCGACGCGGCCTTCACTAGGTTGGCGCAGGCCTTCTTGTGGTCGATGCCGGTGAGCATGCCCTCCTTGATCATGTCGTCGATGGTCTCGAACGCCACGTAGGGGTTGATCGCCGACGCCCCGTAACCGATGAGAAGCGAGAAGTGGTGCACCTCCCGCGCGTCGCCGGTCTCGATCACGAGCGAGACGCGCGTGCGGAGTCCTTCGCGGATCAGATAGTGGTGCAGGCCGGCCACCGCGAGGAGCGCGGGGATCGGGGCAAACTCCTTCGAGACCCCGCGGTCGGAGAGGATGAGGACATTGGCCTCGTCTTCCTCGATGTGGCGGCGGGCCATCATGCAGAGCTCTTCCATCGACTTCGCGAGGCCCTTTTCGCCACGCGCGGTACGGAAGAGGATCGGCAGCACGGCGGTCTTGAGACCGGGCAGGTCGGTACGACGGATCTTGGCGAACTCCTCGTTGGTGAGGATCGGGTACTTCAACTCCACCCGTCGGCAGGCCGTCGGCTGGGGGTTGAGGAGGTTGCCCTCGGAACCGAGCCGAGTCTCGGAGGACGTGACGATCTCCTCACGGATACAATCGATCGGCGGGTTCGTGACCTGGGCGAAGAGCTGCTTGAAATAATCGTAGAGCAGCCGCGGCTTGTTCGAGAGCACGGCGAGGGCGGCATCGTTGCCCATCGAGCCGGTGGCCTCGACCCCGTCCTTCGCCATGGGGAGGAGGATGATGCGCTCGTCCTCGTGGGTGTAACCGAACGCGAGCTGGCGCTGGAGGAGCGTGGCATGATCGGGCTGTTCGACCTTGGGCGCCTCGGGCAGGTCGCTGAGGTGCACGAGATGCTCGTTGAGCCAGGCGCGGTAAGGACGCGCGGTGCAGATCTCGTTCTTGATTTCCTCGTCGGAAATGATGCGGCCCTGCGCGGTGTCCACGAGGAACATCTTGCCGGGTTGGACGCGGCCCTTCTCGGCGATCTCCTCGTTCGGGATCGGGAGAACACCGGCCTCGGAGGCGACGACGACGAAGCCGTCCTTGGTGACATAGTAGCGGGAGGGACGCAGACCGTTGCGGTCCAGTACGCCACCGATCTGGACACCGTCGGTGAACGCGATGGCGGCGGGACCGTCCCATGGCTCCATCAGACAGGAGTGGTATTGGTAGAACGCGCGGCGGTCGTCGTCCATGGTCTCATGGTTGGACCAGGGCTCGGGGATCATCATCATCACCGCCTGGGCGAGCGGGCGGCCGGCGAGGACGAGAAGCTCGAGCGTGTTGTCGAACATCGACGAGTCGGACCCGTTCGGGTTGATGATGGGGATGATCTTCTTGATGTCGTCGCCGAAGACGGGGCTCTCGAAGAGGGCCTGGCGGGCGTGCATCCAATTGATGTTGCCGCGGAGCGTGTTGATTTCGCCGTTGTGCGCGATGTAGCGGTACGGGTGGGCACGCTCCCAGCTGGGGAACGTGTTCGTCGAGAACCTAGAGTGAACGATGGCCAGGGCCGACTCCATCGCGGGGTGCTCAAGATCAGGAAAATACTGCGCGACCTGCTCGGTGAGGAGCATGCCCTTGTAGACGAGCGTCTTCATCGAGAGGCTGGCGATGTACCAGGTCTCGGCACCGGCGATGGTGGAGGTGCGGATGTCGTTGTAGGCGCGCTTGCGGATCACGTAGAGCTTCCGCTCGAAATCGATGTCGTTGGTGACGTCCGGGCCCCGGCCGATGAATACCTGGCGCATGAAGGGCTCGCAGGAGATCGCGGTGTTGCCCAGCGTCTTGTTGTCGGTGGGCACGGTGCGCCAGCCGAGGAAAACCTGGCCCTCGGACTGCACGACCTGCTCGAACACCTCTTCGACCTTGCGGCGGACGGTGCGATTCCGCGGGAGATAGACCAGGCCCGCGCCGTATTGACCGGCCTCGGGGAGGGTGATGCGCGCGGTCTTGGCGACCTCGGCGAAGAACTTGTGCGGCATCTGGATGAGGATGCCGGCACCGTCACCGGTGTTGGGCTCGCTGCCGGCGGCGCCGCGGTGGTCGAGGTTCGTCAGCACCTGCAGCGCGTCGGAAACGATTTTGTGGGATTTCCGGCCCTTCATATCGACGACGAAGCCAACGCCGCAGGCGTCGTGCTCGAACGCGGGATCGTAGAGACCCTGTTTGCCTGGAGCGCGGGCGGCGGGGGCGCTGGACTCGTCGAGGGAATCAGGGGTGGTGTGGGTGTCGTTGTTCACGGGCTTGGAAAAAGTTGGCGGGTGGTGGAGTGGTAGCGGCCGCTGTGCCGGAAGCGCATAAAAAAGGCCGTCTCGTCCTGTGCGAGAGCGGCCCGGTGTGCGTTATGTGCGGTGAGCTCTCAGCGTGGGTCAAAAGAAACGGATCGTTTTGGTGGCCATTTTGGCGTGCTCCTCGTCGGAGCAGCCCGCGTTCGTGGGCACGCCGGCCGGGGCGTCGGTGGGTTTCACGAGAGCGTTGCTGAGCAGGTAATTTTCAACTTCCTCGCCGGAGATGTCGGCCAGCATGACGCCGTCGATCTCCACGCAAGGAGAAAGGGGTTGGCCGGACTTCTGCACCATCTCGGCGTAATTCGCCCGGTTGTTGATGATATCGATGTCCTCGTAGGCGAGGTTGTGCTTCCGCATGACGGCGCGGACACCATTGGACCACCCACAGGAGGGCTTGAGATAGGCTTTGATCTTCATGGTGGTGAACGTGTGCGTGGACAGAGACGGAGCAAGGTAAAGGGCGCGTTTTCCCTCAATCAAGCACGCTCTTTGGAATTTTTGCATAAAATTGTCATAGTAGGGGGTGGCGGGAGGCGACGGGGGAGCCATGCAGGAAACTAATTGCGGCGTCCGCCGGGGGGCGCGGAAGTTTCCGCTAGCCGCGCCCGGGGTGGTCGCGTATCACGCGCAGGATGAAAGTCCTCGTGACCGGCGCGGCCGGCTTCATCGGTTTCCACGTCGCGCGCCGTCTCGCCGAGAGCCAGCGCTGCGAAGTCCTCGGCGTGGACGTGATCGGCGACTACTATGACCCGGCCCTGAAGCGCGCTCGTCTCGCCGAACTGGAGAAGAGCGAAAAATTTAGGTTCGTGCAGGCTGATTTCGCCGACACCGAGAAGTTTTCGGCGCTCGTCGCCCATTTCAAACCGACCTACGTGATCCACCTCGGGGCGCAGCCCGGCGTCCGCTACAGCATCGAAAAACCCGCCGCCTACACCCACAGCAACCTCGACGGCTTTGCCAGCGTGCTCGAGGCCTGTCGCCGCACGCCCCCGAAACACCTCGTGTTCGCGTCGAGCAGCAGCGTCTACGGCGCGGGGGCGAAGGCGCCGTTTCGGGAGGACGACAACACGGACCAGCCTGTTTCCTTTTACGGGGCCACAAAAAAAGCCAACGAGGTCATCGCGCACAGCTACGCCCATGTGCACGGCCTCAACATCACCGGCCTGCGCTTTTTCACGGTTTACGGCCCGTGGGGCCGCCCCGACATGGCGCCCACCCTGTTTGCCCGGGCAATTTGCGAGGGGAAACCCCTCAAGCTCTTCAATCAGGGCAAAAATCTCCGCGACTTCACTTATATAGAGGACATCGTGGACGGGGTCGTGAAAGTCCTGCTCTACCCGCCGGCTGAGCGCCCTGTCCCGCCGGTCCGGATCTTCAATCTCGGGCATCACCGTCCCGTCGAGACCCTGCTGTTCGTCAAGATGCTCGAACAGCTCCTCGGCCACCCGGCCCAGATCGAGCTCCTTCCGCCGCAGACCGGCGACATGTTCGAGACCTGCGCCGACCTCACGCGCATCCAAGCCGCCATTGGTTTCGCCCCGAAGGTCTCGCTGGAGGACGGTCTGCGGCAGTTCGTCGCATGGTTCCGGAGTTACTACCAAATGTAAATGAGGCTCGGGCTCACGCCCGGTCCTCCGCAGGCAAGGCCCGTCCAACGATTCATGTATGAAAACCATTCTCCTGCTCACAGCCTCGAACATCTTCATGACCTTCGCCTGGTACGGGCACCTGAAGTTCAAGTTCCTTGAGGGCAAATCCCTCTTCGTCGTCATCCTCGTTTCATGGGCCATCGCGTTCTTCGAGTACTGCCTGATGGTCCCGGCCAACCGCGGAGGATACCTCAGCGGCGAATTCACCGGCTACCAGCTCAAGATCATCCAGGAGTGCATCACGCTCGCAGTGTTCGTGGTCTTCGCGTGGCTCGTGCTGAAGGAGAAGCTCGCGTGGAACTACGCGGTGAGCTTCGCGTTCATCCTGGCGGCGGTGTATTTCGCGGTCGCCTTCAAGCCGGGCGGCACGCCGTCGGCGCACTGAGCCCTACTTCTTCGGTTTCGGGGCCGGTTTCGGATCGAGATTGGCCGCCAGGTCGGCCGCGGTCACGGTCGACGGCACACCGCCTGGCGGGACCTCGACGTGGGCGAGCCAGACGATCGCATTGAGGACGAGTTTGCGCTGGTCGTCCTTCTGCCAGCTCCCGTGAAAATGTCCGCCGGTAAAACCGAAGCCACGGCTGCCATGGTCATTCTCCGCGACCCACATCACGTGCTGCGGGACGCCCTGTGCGACGAGTTCACGCACGGCCGGGTTGCCCTCGTGAGCGCCATCCCGGCGGTTCATCGTCGCGAGGGGCGGCACGGCGGTGAGGATCGGCGTCACCCCCTTCATATCTGGGCGAAAGCGCATGTTGAAGTACCATTCGTCCGTCGTCGTGAAGGGCTGGACGCCGCGCGTGACGGCGTGCACGGGCAGCTTCTGGAAATTTCCATCCCAGTGCGGATTGACCGACCAGTTGATCTCAAAGGCTCCACCGATCCAGTCGAGCCACTCGGCCTGGCCTTTCTCCTTCGTCGGCTCGACCGCATAGTGGATGCAGCCGAAGCCCGCACCGCGCTTGATCTGGCGGCCAAGCGTCGCGAGATGCTCTCCGGCGAGCGCGGGATGTTTCGCACCGCCATCGCTGTAGATCACGATCGCATCCGCCTCGTCGAGGGCGGAGTCATCGTCCACGGTCTGGCCGTTTAGCGATTTCGTCGGCCATCCGCCGTCATAGACGGTCACTTTGACCCCGGGAAATTCGGCGAGGCATTTCTGAAACAGCAAACACCCGGCGCGGTGCTCATGCGCTCCGGGCGGATGGCTGGGGGTGCCCGCGATGAGCACGATCTTCTTGTCGGCGGCCATCGCGCCGAGCGGCAAAACCAAGGCCGCGATGAGGAGGACGCTCTTAACCAGCTTCATCGCGGCCTAGGGAATGGGGTTCGGGCGCTGGGGCCGTTTACTTCAGCGCCTTGCGGAGGAACTTCAGGCCGTCGACGGCGATGTTGTCGCGCTTCGGCTCGATCTTGCGCCAGATGGCGGCGGAGCGGGCGATCACCTTCACGTCGGTCGTAAACGACTCGATCACGACATCGCCCTGGTAGCCGATGGCCTTGAGCGCCTTCACGATCTCGGGCCACGCAATGTGGTCGCCGCCAGGGGTGCCGCGGTCGCTGCCGCAGGCGTGGAAATGGCCCAGGAGCTTGCCCGCCTTCCGAATCGAGGCGGCCTGGTTCTTCTCCTCGATGTTCATGTGGAACGTGTCGAGGTGCAGTTTCACCGCCTTGGAACCGATCGCCTTCACGAGCCTGAGGCCCTGGTCGCAGGTGTTGAGAAAGTCCGTCTCGAAGCGGTTGAGCGGCTCGATGCAGATCTCGACGCCCTTCGACTCGGCGTGCTTCGCCAGCACCTTCAGGTTCTGGACCACGAGCAGCCACTCAACTTTCTGCTGCTCCGGCTCAACCGCGTCGGCTTTGCCGACGACCGAGTAGACCGGGCCGATCAGACGGGGGCAGCCCATGATGGCCGCCTGGTCGATCAGCGCGACGCAGTAGTCCATCGCCGCCTTTTGGTCCGCCGCAGAGCCACGAAAATCGCGGCCCGGGCCCATGCACGCGCAGATGCTGCCGATGGCGAGCCCGGCTTTCTCCGCCGCCGCCCGCACCTTGACCGGGTCGATGTGACTCGGGTCCTCGACCGGGATTTCCACGGTGTCGAAACCCCACTTCTTGAATTTGGCGAAGAGCTTGGTGCTCTCGGTCGTGAACGGTGACGCGTACAGGAAGGAATTAAGGCCGATTCTCATGGGAGGTTAGGGGTGAAAGGTTGTCCGGTGCATCGCAGACGCCACCGGGCCGAACTCTCAAACCAACGACCTCGGCCCGAGGCTCAAGCCTCAAACGTGTCTCCGCACCGGGAAAATGCGCTACCTAGCCGCACCGCTACCGCCCAATGACGTTTTTTCGCCAAACATGTCCGCCTCCGTCACTGGTCGCGGAGCGTTCAGCCTGGAGGGCGACACCTCCGAAGTGCTCGCCACTCGCGCCCGAATCATTTGAGATTTTTCGTGAGCATGGGACTGCAATTGTCTTATCCTCGCGGTAAGATAGGTGCATGATTCTGCCCAGCCACCAACCCGTCTCGGGCCATTTCCACGCTTGATTTCCCTCGGACACGTCTTTACGTGTTCAAATATACACTATCGCCTCCGCGGGCCATTTTACATCTAACCATCCTTCCTCACCTCACATGTCCAAAGCCGCCCCTGCCAAAACCGCCTCTGCTCCCACTGCCGCCGTCGCCACCGCCACGGTCGCCCGCGACAAGAACATCGATCTGGCGCTCTCGGCCATCACCAAACAGTTCGGCGAGGGCTCGATTATGCGCCTCGGGAGCAACCAGAAGATGAAAGTGGAGACGCTCTCGACTGGCTCCCTCGCCATCGACCTCGCCCTCGGCGTCGGCGGCCTCCCCAAGGGCCGCATCATCGAGATCTACGGCCCGGAATCCTCCGGTAAGACGACGTTCTGTCTCAGCGTGATCGCCGAGGCCCAGAAAAAGGGCGGTCTCGCGGCCTTCATCGACGTCGAACACGCCCTCGACCCGAAATACGCCAAGGTCGTCGGCGTGAAACTCGACGATCTTCTCGTCTCCCAGCCCGACTCTGGCGAAGACGCGCTGAACATCATGGAGACGCTGATCCGCTCCAATTCGATCGATGTCATCGTGCTCGATTCTGTGGCAGCGCTGATCACCAAGGCAGAACTCGACGGCCAGATGGGTGACATGACAATGGGCAGCCAGGCCCGCCTGATGTCGCAGGCGATGCGCCGTCTCACCGCCGTCGTGAGCAAGACCAATTGCGTCTGTATTTTCACCAATCAGATCCGCGAAAAGATCGGCGTGATGTTCGGCAGCCCCGAGACCACCTCCGGCGGTCGCGCCCTCAAGTTCTTCGCGTCCGTCCGCATCGACATCCGTCGCAAGGACCAGATCAAGACGCCCGAGGGCAAGGTCATCGGCAACCGGACCAAGATCAAGGTCGTGAAGAACAAGATCGCACCTCCGTTTACCGAGGTGGAGTTCGACATCATGTACGACGAGGGCATCTCGAAGATGGGCTCGCTCATCGATCTCGGCATCGAGCACAAGGTCCTCGAGAAGAAGGGCGCGTGGATCGCCTACGAGGGCAACCTCGTCGGGCAGGGCCGCGACGCCGCGAAGGCCGCGCTCAAGGAAAAGCCCGAGCTCGCCGAAAAGATCGCGAAGGCCGTCCTTGAGAAAGCCGTCGTCAAGCCCGGCGAGCCCGGCCCGGGTGAAGAAGCCTGAGTCATTTGATCTGCGCACTCCACGCGCTGCCGCGTGTCTCTCCCATCGCATCGGCTCGACCGCCGATGCGGTTTTTGTTTTCTATCCGCCGCCATGTGTCCTTTTGCCTGCCGCCCTCTGGACTTTCGACTGCTGTTGGCCCTTGTCACCGGGTTCCTCTCGTGTGCGGTCGGACGGGCCGCTGATACGACTGAGGTGCCCCTGATCGTTTCAAAAACCGGTGGCGGCCCCGTCTGGTCCACGGTGGCCGGACTCAATGCCGCCGCGGAAAGAGGCGATCCGAAGGCCTGCGCGCAGCTCGGCGAAATGCTCCTGCGCGGGGTCGACATGAAGCCTGATGTCCCCCGGGCGCTGGTTCTTCTCGAAAAAGCCGCGCGCGCCGGCGAGGCCTCGGCTGCTTTTCGTCTCGGAATGTTGCTGTTCAACGGCGACAGCGTGGCCGAGGACCGAGCCCGGGGGGTGGCCTATCTTCGCGCCGCGGCCGTGGGTGGGAATGACGAGGCCTTTCGCAACGTTGGCGTCGCCTACTCGACGGGCCGTGGCGTGAAACGGGACTATACCGAGGCCCTGGGCTGGCTCATCCTCGCCGAAAAGCACGACACCGCCGGCACCGTTGCGGACGACCTGCGTGCCTACCTGAAGAAAATCCGGCGCACCGAACTCATCCCCGCCGGAGAACGCCGTGCACCGGAGATCGAGCGCGAACTGGCGCAGACCACCGTCGCCAAAGCCCTTCCCCCGCCCGCGCCGCTTGCTCACGTGCAAACCGCTCCGGTGAAACTCGCCGCGGTGTCGGCGTCTCCTTCCAGCGCCGGTTCGGCCGTCGCCACCGCCGAAGAACCCGCGGGAGAACCGGCCGTGAAACTGATCGCGCCCACCGGCCGCTTCCTGAGCTGGCCGAATCTCGCGGCGCTGCAGCGCGCCGCCGACCAGAGTTCCACCGACGGGCTCGCGGCACTCGGTCAGGTCCTCCTCGACGGCAAACTCCTGCCCGAAGATACCCTCCGCGCGGTCGCGCTGCTGGAGCGGGCCGCCCAGGCCGGCAGCGCCGACGCCGCCTCCCACCTCGGCGATCTCTACACCAAGGGCACGCGCATCGATCGCGACGACGCCAAAGGTTTCACGTACACCTTGCAGGCGGCCCGGGGCGGCGCGCGCACGGCCATGCACAATCTCGCGGCGCTCTACTCCGGCGGCCGGGGCACCAAGACGAATCACCCCGAAGCCCTGGTCTGGCTGATCGTCGCCCGGCACTTCAACATCGACTCCGGTCAGGCCGCCCGCGCTGCCGACCGCATCCGCGAGATCGAGCGGCTCCGCGAATAGTCACCGTGTGCGGGGTGACGCGGGCGCCGTTTGCCGATTGCCGCGCGCCACGCAACCGGGTTTGATGGAAGTCCTTCTGCCATGCCCGCCGCCACCGATTCCGTTCTCCCCTCGCCCGCCGCACGGGGTGCGAGTCGCGAGCCCGTCTTCCACGTGCGCGAGCTCGCCCGCGTCTATGGCGAGGGCACGGCCGCTGTCACGGCCTTGCGTGGCGTCGATTTCGATCTGTTTCGCGGCGAACTCGTCGTGCTGTTGGGCGCTTCCGGCAGTGGCAAATCCACCCTGCTCAATCAACTCGGCGGCCTCGATTCCCCTTCGCGCGGTACGCTCCTCTATCGCGGATGGAATCTTGGCGCCGCCGACGAGGCCGGGCTGACTGCGTTCCGCCGTGATGCCGTGGGCTTCGTGTTTCAGGCTTACAATCTGATCCCGAGCCTGACCGCGCGCGAGAATGTCGCTCTCATTACCGAGATTTGCCGCGACCCGATGTCACCCGAAGAAGCCCTCGACCTCGTCGGCC
>JAPLTR010000165.1 GCA_026398065.1 Verrucomicrobiota bacterium
GGTATCCGCTCTCCGCCCTCATCGCCGCCTGCGAGGAGTATTTAGGCGACGGGGGCCGAAAGCTCACCTTCGAATACGTTCTTCTCAAGGGCGTGAACGACGGGCCCGCATATGCCGAGCGTCTGACCCGGATCGCCCGGCGTGATGTCGCCGGTGGCGTCCGGCCGGATGGCCCGCATCGGGCGGAACGCCCCGTGCGCACTCGTGAGATAAATCAACCCGTGCGCCACGACCGGCGTCGGCACGGGAATGTCGCCGCCGCCGTCGAGCCGCCACAGGTTCTTGCCGGTGGCGAGATCGTATCCGCCCGTGTGATGCCAGCCGTTCACCACGATTTGCCGGCGGCCCGGCATCTCGACGATCGCGGGCGTGCTCCACGTCGGCACGTCGGCGCGGGGCGTCCGCCACAACTCACGGCCATCCGCGAGATCGAACGCGGCGAGGAACGAATCCTTCTGCACATCGCACTGCACGATCACTTTTCCCTCGTGGATGATCGGCGAGCTCGCGAAACCCCACTGCGCGGTCGGGCTCTGGAAATAGCCCGAGTCCATCGGCCCGAGGTCGCGTTTCCACACCAGCTTTCCATCGCGATCGAAACAGAACAGTCCCTCCGATCCGAAGATCGCCACGATGCGGTTGCCGTCCGTCGCTGGCGTCGAGTTGCAATGACTGGCCTTCGTGTGCCGCTTCACCTTCGGCACGGCCTCGAGCCCGAGCATCAAGCGCCATTGCTGCGGGTCGCGTTCGTTGACCGAATCGATGTTGCCGTAGAGCCCGACCTTCAAGTCGGCGGGTTTGTCGGAGGCCGCCGTAGCGACGTAGATCCGATCGCCCGCCACAATGGGGCTCGAGTGGGCGAGACCGGGAATGGGCGTTTGCCAGCGGATGTTTTTTCCCGTGGCCGCATCCCACGTGGTGGGGAGCGCGACGCGCGCATCGACGCCCGCCGCCGCGGGGCCGCGAAACTGGGGCCAGTCCGCGGCGGAGAGCGCGGATGCGAACGGTGCGCACCACGCGAGCACCGCGACGAGGGGACGAAGACAGTGAATCACGGCGGCGAACTGTGTCCCGCCGACCGCGCAACGCGAGCCTTCTGGGGCGTGGGGAGAATCCCGGCCTTCGTTTCTAGGCGAGCCGGTTTTGCTTTAATTCGCCGACGAAACCGCCAATAGCTTCGCCCCATGCCCACGCGTACCTGGTTACCCCTGATTGTGACGCTCACCTTGGCTTGCCGCTCGTTCGCGGGCGACTGGCCGCAATGGCGCGGTCCCGAGTTCAACGGCTCCGCGAATGCCGAACGCAAGCTGCCGTCAACGTGGTCCAAGACCGAGGGCGTCGCGTGGACGTACACGTTCGACGGCCCGAGCGCGTCGACGCCGATCATCGTCGGTGATCGTGTTTTCCTCAGCACGGCCCACCAGGCGAACAAGACGCTGCACGCGCTGTGCCTCGATCGGAAGACGGGCAAGCTGCTCTGGGAGCGAAAAATCACCGACGGCTACAATCGCGACAACCGCAGCAATTTCTCGTCGCCGTCACCGGTCGCCGACGCCACGCGCGTCTTCTTCTTCTACGGCAATGGCGCGCTCGCCGCGTACGATCACGCCGGCAAGGAACTCTGGACGCGCAGCATCACGAAGGACTACGGCGAGTTCGCGTTCCAGTGGACGTTCTCGAGCACGCCGCTGCTTTTCGCCGGCAAACTTTACCTGCAGATCCTGCAACGCGACGTTGCCGTCAACGGCCGCGACAACCTGGTACAGTAGGTTGAGCTGATAGGCGTAGGCGCCCACGCCCAGGCTGCCGCTGTCGCCAACGGCGCCGGTCGGCACAAGTCCCATGTCAACCCAGATCCAGCTAACGCC
>JAPLTR010000271.1 GCA_026398065.1 Verrucomicrobiota bacterium
GATGAGCCGGTGGCGCCGGGGGTGGCCGGGGCGGTCGCGGCCCGCCCGCCGGCGAGGCCGGCCAGCGCGAGGAGCAGGGAGAGCAGGCGGCGCGTGATCATTTCTTGCCGAGGAATTCGAGGCTCAGGTCGAGCATGATGCCGCCGCCCGCCGTGCCGCCGCCGCCGCCGGCGCCCGGCACGCCGCTGGAGTCGCGGCGGCTGAAGCCGAAGGCCGTGATGCTGGCGAGGCGCGGGCCGGTTTCGATCGCGAAGAGGAAGGCCACGACCTGCTCATAGGTGCCCGCGACGCGCAGCGTGTAGGGCACCCGGCGATACAGCGCACTGGTGTCGGAGGCGGGCGACGTGAGCGGATGGAGCTCCGGCAGGCGGACCTTGGTCTGCTCCTCGAACTTGTAGAAATAGAACTGGTTCTCGGCGAGGTTGCTCTCCACCACCAGGTTTTCCTCGATGCGGCGGACGGCCTCGCGGACGGCGGCGAGCTCCTCCCGCTGGGTCGAGCCGCCCACGAGCAGGGCAAACATCTCGTCGCCCTCCTTGGCGCGGGCCTCGCGGATGATCTCCAGGTCCGCGTTTTGCTGGATGAAAAACCACGTCGCCCCGGCGAGCGCGAGGGTCACGACGGTGCAGACCGCGCAGTAGGGAAAGCGGCGGACAAAGGCGACGAACTGCGCGAGGCGGAAGTTCATGGCTTCGAGTTCTTGAGACGGAAGGTCATCTCGAAATTGAACGTCTCCCCGACATTGACCCCGCTGCCGCGGTCGATGTTGGTGAGGGCGATCTCGCGGAAGAGCGGGCCGATCTTGGGGTCCGCCTTCAGCTGTTTCTCATAGTTTCGCAACAGGAGGGTGGCGCGCTGCGAATTGTCGCGGACATTGC
The DNA here is from genome assembly GCA_026398065.1 of Verrucomicrobiota bacterium. Taxonomy (GTDB): domain Bacteria; phylum Verrucomicrobiota; class Verrucomicrobiia; order Opitutales; family Opitutaceae; genus GAS368. The sequence continues at coordinate 879 of JAPLTR010000271.1, forward strand.
CGCGGACGAGGATCCCGGCGTCGGTCCACTCGATCATCTCGATCACGACCTGGTCGGGCCGCGTGCGGCCGAGGTCGGCGACAAAGCCGGACACGAACAGCGTGGGCTTCACGAGGGCGTAGGCCTGGTCGATCTTGGCCGCCTCGATGGCGTACTCCCGCTGCATGTGCTTGATGTCGGCCACCTCGGCGCGGTTGTCGACGATGCGCTGCTCCCAGTCGCGGATCTCGGCGCGCAGGCTCGAGTTCACGGAGAAGCGCCAGCCGGCGTACAGCAGCATGGCGAGCGTGACCGCGCTGAACACCGCGTTGATGAGGAAACGCGTGCCGACGACGTTGTCCTCGGGCAGCTCGGCCACGAGGCGGACGTCCACATGCCAGTGGGGGCTCAGGCCGATGGGATCACGTTCGCGGCTCATTGGTGGCGAGGGGGGCGAGCTGGGCGATCAGGCTCAGCGGTTGAAACCACGACCGGGTGGGCGCCGGCGCGCCGTCGGGGAGGCTGAGGCCGACCGAGGGCAGCCAGACCGCGTAGTCGGGCACGAGAAACTCCAGGTCGACGGCGGCGCAGAGCGCCTCCTCGAGCCAGCCGAGACGCGAGGGGAGCTGGGAGCAGTAGAGCGCCCCGATGGGCTGGCCGGTCTGCATTTCAAAGTAGTCGATCGCGGGCCGGAGGTGGCGGGTGAGCATGCGCACGAGCCGGCGGCTGTGGGTGCGCAATTCGTCGGTGGGGGCGAACAGCGCGTCGCGGGCGACCCCGATGTCGGGCGCGGCGAGCTCCTTCATGGCGGCCTCCATCACCGACAGCAGCCCATGGGGCAGCGTGGCGGGCGTGTGCACGCCGTCCTTGGCGAGAAAATAGATGCGGGTCTGGCCGAGGCCGATCTCGCACACGACGACTGCGTGCGGATACGACGTCTCCCGGATGTAGCGCGTGAGGGCGCCCAGGAGCGGCAGGCTGCCGACCTCGAGCCGGCGGGGGCGGATCGCGAGTTTCCGCAGGCGCTGCTGGAGGTCGCGGACGCCGGACAGCGGCAGTCCGAACAGCAGCCCGGGACGGGCCGGAGTGGCGGCGGTGAACTCCTCGCCCTCGATGGGATGGATCGCGGTGACGAGCCAGTCCTTGACGCTGGGGATCTTGGCCGACTCGGCCAGGAGCGCGGGCAGAAACCCCGGTTCCGCCAGGCGGCGCGAGTTGATGATCTCCCGTTGCAGCACGCGCTCGACCGGATGGAAGCCGCAGAACCCCGTGAGGTAGCCGGGACCGCGGTTGGGAAACGCCCGGGCGATCCAGTCCGTGATCGCGGCATCGTCCGCCGTCGCCGGCAGCTCGGCAAACATATCCACCTCGAGGGGCTTTTCATGGAGCCGGGCCAGCCGCGCAAGCTGCACGCCGTGGTCGTTCTGATTGAACAGAACGCCATTGCGCTTGTCGCGGGTGAACATCGAGAGGGCCGCCATGTAGGGGGTTTGATCGGGACGACTAGGGCCAAAACACCATGGGGCTGTCAACCCGGGTGAAACCGGACCGGCGCGGGGGCGGCGGGTTCTGCCAAAGCTACGGCAGGGTGACTTTCTCGGCCGGATCGGTCAGCTCGCGCAACTCGGCGATCTCGTAGGGGCTGTCGACGCCGCTGATCACGGCGGTGCGCAGGGAGGTGTCGTAGTGGAGGTTGGTCGCGTGGTTGAAGTAGACGTTCGAAGCCGAGAGCGCGCCATGCAGTTGCTCGTTGTAACCGCTATTCCACATGTGGAGGTAGGCATTGGGCATGTAGATCACTCCATGGAAGTACACGTTGCTCCAAAAATAATGATACCCGGAGGAGTTATAGGAGCTGGTGCCCAGAATGATGCAGCGCTTGGGATCCGCCGTCTGATTGTCGATGCCGCCGCCACTGTCGCTCCCGATATAAAGCCGCCCGCCAAAATGGACCTCCAGCGAAGCGATGGGGTAGGTGGCGTTGCTGGTGATGTTGATTTTTCCGGTCCCTCGGATGTAGAAATCGGCGCTAGCGCTGGGCCGGACATCGATGACGACCGGTTTGTTGATGACAAGAATGTCACCCGAGTTGAGATCGATGTCCCCGCTCGTGTAGTAATAATATTTTCCGTCCGCGGCATTCACATTGTCACTTCCACGCGGGAGCTGGAGCGTGCCGGACCCCGGCAGAGGCGACGATAGGGAAAGCGCATTGATGGTGGTGGGAGACACGCTTTGGATGTCGAACTGCGGGATGTAGGGGCTGCGGCTGAGGCGCGTCAGGTCGATTTTGGGGGAAGGCGTCGGTGAGGTCGAGACCGAGGCCGCCGTCACCATGCCCGAGGTGCTGTTGGTATAGAGCGGGACATAGGGAGCCGACGACGCGGGCGCGGCGACGTAGCCGTTGACGCGCACATTGGTGATGGCCACCGCCGTGCCGTTCGTCTTGCCACCGGCCACGACCGCGGAGGAACCGATGTTCGGGTTGGCGGCGGTGAACGGAGCGCTGGTCTGATTGTAGGAACCGAGGAAGGAATTGTAGCTGTCCACCACTCCCGCGCTGCTTAGGTTGGTATAGGAGGCCGAGGCGACCGCATTGGGGAACAGGGAGGCGGGAGCGAGCGTGGCCCGCAACTGGGTTCGGAGCGTCGTGGAATTGCTGTCCGGCAAAGTCGCCACCCCCTCGGCATAGATGACCGGCGCACTGACCCAGTAGGTGGTGTTCGGCGGCGCATGGGCAGTGTGGGCCACGAGGCACCGGTAGGCCATGCCGCCGGTGTAAACGATATTGTCCACCGCATAGGTGGTGGCGGAACTCCAGTTCCCGGCGGTGAGCGCCGTCCAGTAAGTGGTGTTGGGCGGGACCTGGCCGATGTTGCCCGTGGTGCAGCGATAAGCGGTGCCACCGGACAGCACGATATTGTTGATCTGGTAGTTCGCCGACGGAGTCCAGGACTCCGGGGCGCTTTTCCAGTAGGTGTTGTTGTACGGGGCTTCATTGCCCGGGGGCGCGGCGATGCAGAGATACCAGACTCCCATGTACCACACAAAATCGCCGACCGCATAGGTGAGCGACATGCTCCACGGCGTCGCTTTCTTCGTATCCAGATAGTGGTCCACCCGGATATTCACCGAGGCGGTGATGCCGCTGTTTCCATAGCGGCTGCTGGCGATCGAAAGGGTTCGGGTGGCGGTGACCCCGGAAAGCGACCAACTGCTGAACGTGTTGGCATTGTAGGACCGCAGGGCGCGCTCCAGCCCCATCTGCGCCAACTGCCGGCTCACGGCCTGCGCGTAGGTGCGGTTGCTCAGCTTCATCGCCTGATTGCTCAACGCGAGAAAACTAGCCAGCGCGATGCCCAGCACCGTGACACACGACAGCGCAACCAGGACGACCGAACCTCTTTGGCGACGGTGCATCAGGGGAGAACCGTCTTGTTGCGGAGCAGCAACCGGGGCGACGCGACCTGGTAAACGCTGGTCAGGGTGCCGTTACGACTCGTGCCCGCCTGCGCGCTAAGCGTCAGCGAGACCTGCTTGATCCCCAGCAGGTAGTTGACGTAGCTCGTGTAGGGGTTCCCTGAATTATCGTAATAGCTGAAAGTGCAGCTCAGCAGGCTGCTGTGCAGCGTGAGACCGGTGCTGGTGTTCACATCGATCCGGGCGAGACACTTGGGCGGCACGGAGTAACCGCCGACCGTCTCGGCCACGGCCACCGTCGCGGGCGGAACGATCGTGCCCTTGTTGTAGTAATAGATCACGTTCTTGGTGCCGCCCGTGCTCTGGGGCACCGTGAGCGTCACCTGGGAATCGGAGGGTGAGGTGACGGCCGACGCCAGCTGCACATCCTGCGTGAAATACGCCAGCGTGCGCCGACCCTGAGCCTCAAGCGTCGGCTGGTTGGGATCCCCAAACCCGATCGTCCGCGTATAGCTGCGCGCCACAAAGACGTAGCTCGACAGCACCGCCGTCATCACCATCAGCGAAAGACTGACCCCGATGATAAGCTCGGCGATCGTGAAACCGCCCCGCCGGCTGGAAGGATGCCGTCTCACGATTGCCGGTAGCTGAGATGCAGCCCGTTTTTCCCATACCAGGCCGAGTTCGCACAGGTATGGGTGGTGGTGAGACGGGCGCCGCCGCTCGTCAGGCGGCTGGAGGTGACGACCCAGGTCACGGTGAAGTTTACCTCGCGGATGTTCGTGACGGGGTCGGGATTCGTCACCGTTCGCGTGAGCGTGAAACGCACGACAGCATTGGCCGTGTTGTTGTCGCCCAGCGCCAGCCGCGCCGCGTCAAACTGCGAATCGATCGTGAGCGTGGTGCTGGCGGTCGGCAGGGCGCTGATGGTCGACCAGGTGGCAAGGTACAGCTCCTCGATCTCGTGATTGATGATCTGCGTCGCGAGGGTCTGCCGGCGCGCGTGGTCCATGGTGGTGGACGTCACCGTCACAGCCTCGATCAGGCCGATGAAGCCCACCATCAGGATAAGCGTCGCCATCATCACTTCGATCACAGTGAAACCGGCGGAGCGGCGGAAAATTTGAGCGAGGTTAGTCAACGCGGGTGGGACAAAATCTGTTATGCACCCGGCGACACCTCCGCAAGCCCAAGGCGGGAGCGGCGGGCGCGCCCGACCGCACCACCTCCTCAGGGAGGGTGCGGATCGCAACGGACGAAGGGGAAATCGGCGGGGGCGGGTGCATGGCGGCGATCAGCCGGTCCAATCGCGAGGGGAAGAATTCCGCGCCATCCGATGGCGTCAAGGGGGTCATCGCCGCAATCCCTCCGTAGTGAGTGAGTGGGGGTAAGTACGCCGATCCATTCTGTCCCAATCCCGGGATCGTTTTTTCCCGCATTGCACACAACCGGGCCGGCTCCGAACCGCGCAGCTAGTTCATATTATCTTTGATAAACAATGGTTTACGAACTTCTATCCGAGCTGGCACGCGCATTGCAAAGGGAGGGCTCAACTCACTCACATCACCATGAAGACTTCCTTCACCGCCTTCTCGCTCATTCTCGCCGCCGGGTTTCCCGGCTCGCTCCTCGCCGAATTCGCCGGCGTTTCCCTGCCGGCGGCGCTCGAGCCCGGCACGACCTTCGGGGTCGCCGTGGCCGTCCTGACGCTCCTCACGGCGTTCTCCGACTACACCCGGCATCCCTCCGCGCTCGTCGCGGGCGCGGCCGGCGCGACGCGCGACTCCGCCCTCGCGTCCGCCACGCGGACCGACGCCGCCACGGAAGAACGCCGCCTCGCCGCGTGAACCTGACGGCGCAACTTCCTTCCGCCCGTCATCTTGACAGTCCCGACGCGCCCCTTGTCACTTCCCGCATGTCAGACGCGCCCCCGCATCGCATTTTGATCGCCGACGACCAGGCGGACGTGCTCGAAGCCCTCCGCCTGCTCCTCAAATGCGAGGGCTACGCCACCGAAGTCGTCAAGTCCCCGGCTGCCGTCATCAAGGCCGTCGAGGCCCGCGACTACGCGCTGGTGCTGATGGACCTCAACTACGCGCGTGACACCACGAGCGGCCAGGAAGGCCTGGAGCTGTTGCAAAAGCTCGCCGCCATCGACGCGACGCTCCCGGTCGTCGTCATGACCGCGTGGGCCAGCGTCGATGTCGCCGTCGAGGCCATGCGCCGCGGCGCGCGCGACTTCGTCACCAAGCCGTGGGACAACCCGCGTCTCCTCGCGATCGTCCGCAATCAGATCGACCTCGGCCACGCCGTCCGCGCCTACCGCCGCCTCGAGCAGGAAAACCAACTGCTCCGCACGTCCGGCAAATCCGGCCCGACGCTCATCGCGCAGTCCGCCGCGATGCGTCCGGTCCTCGACGTGATCGCGCGCGTCGGCCCGTCCGACGCCAATGTCCTCATCACCGGCGAAAACGGCACCGGCAAGGGCCTCGTCGCCCAGGCGCTGCACGCGGTGTCCGCGCGCGCGGGAAAACCGTTCATCTCCGTCAACATGGGCGGCCTCCCCGAAGGGGTCTTTGAGAGCGAACTCGTCGGCCACGTGCGTGGCGCGTTCACCGACGCGAAATCCGACCGCGCGGGCCGCTTCGAACTCGCCGACAGCGGCACGCTCTTCCTCGACGAGATCGGCAACATCCCGCTCTCCCAGCAGGCCAAGATTCTCCGGACGATCGAGACGGGCGAATTCGAGCGCGTCGGCTCGTCGCGGACCTTCCGCGCCAACGTCCGCCTCGTCTCCGCCACCAACTCCGACCTGCAGGCCGAGGTCGCCGCGGGGAAATTCCGCCAGGACCTCCTCTTCCGCCTCAACACGATCCAGCTCCACCTGCCGCCGCTCCGCGAGCGCCGCGAGGACATCGAGCTGCTCGCGCAGCATTTCCTGAAGGCGCACGTCGACCGCTACCGGAAACCGATCACGGGCTTCGACGCCTCCGCGCTCGACGCGCTCCGCGCCTATTCCTGGCCCGGCAATGTCCGCGAGCTCGACCACTCCGTCGAACGCGGCGTGCTCATGGCGCCCGGCAAAGTCGTGCGCGCCGCCGACCTCGGCCTCAACGCCGCGCAGGCCACGCCACGGCTCGAGGAAATGAGCATCGAGGAAGTGGAGGCGTTTCTCATCAAGAAGACCCTCGCCCGCTGCGACGGCAACGCCCGCAAGGCCGCCGAGGAGCTCGGCCTGAGCCGCAGCGCGTTTTACCGGCGGCTGGAAAAGTATGGGCTCTGAGCGGCGGTGAGCTTTAGGCTGTAGGCCACCCGCCATTCCCGCTAGCGATCCGGCGCATGAAAAACTATCGCGCACTCCCTGTGGGAAAAACCTGATGGGCTGCAGACCGCCGTCTCATGCCTAAATCCAACCGCAGGTTCTCCCACGATCAGGTCGTATTTTTCTACGCGCTGCTCGCCGGTCTCCCCTCGGTCGCCGTCGCCATGTATTTCCTCTGGCTGGACGATCCCGCGCCCGCGGCGAAGATCCAGTGGACGTTCACGCTGCTGATCGCGGGGTTCTGGTTCGGTTTCGCCGCCGCCACGCGCAACCGCGTCGTGCGCCCGCTGCAGACGATGGCCAACCTCCTCTCCGCGCTGCGCGAGGGCGACTTCGCCGTCCGCGCCCGCGGCGCCCGCCGGGACGAGGCGCTGGGCGACGTGATGTTCGAGATCAACACGCTCAGCCGCACGCTGCAGGACCAGCGCCTCAACGCCCTCGAGGCCACCGCCCTCCTCCGCACCGTGATGGAGGAGATCAACATCTCCATTTTTGCCTTCGACGCCGACCGCAAGCTCCGCCTCGCCAACCAGGCCGCGCAGCTCCTGCTCAACAAGCCCGCCGAGCGCATCCTCGGCCGCGACGCCGCCGAGATCGGCCTCGCCGACTGCCTCGACGGCGAGCCGACCCGCCTCCTCCAGATCACGTTCCCCGGCGGCACCGGCCGCTGGGGCATGCGGCGCAGCCAGTTTCGCGAGGGCGGGCGGCCGCACCAGCTCGTCGTCATCGCCGATCTCAGCCGCACGTTGCGCGAGGAGGAGCTGCTCGCGTGGCAGCGCCTCGTGCGCGTCCTCGGCCACGAACTCAACAACTCGCTCGCGCCGATCAAATCCATCGCCGGCAGCCTCAGCTCGCTCCTCCGCAATCCCAAGCGCGCGCCGGACTGGGAGGACGACATGCGCAGCGGCCTCGACATCATCGCGTCGCGTTCCGAGAGCCTCGCGCGCTTCATGCAGGCCTACGCGCGCCTCGCCCGCCTCCCCCAGCCCACCGTCGCGCCCTGCGAGATCACGGACCTCGTGCACCGCGTCGTCGCGCTCGAGCGCCGCCTCCCGGTGCGCGTGCTCGGCGGGCCGAACCTCACGCTCGCCTGCGACGCCGCGCAGATCGAACAGGTCCTGATCAACCTCGTGAAAAACGCCGTCGAGGCCGCGCTCGAGCAGCGCGCCGAGGGCCAGGCCGACGCCACCGTGCGCCTCTCGTGGCGCAGGACGGGCAACGTCGCCGAACTCCTCGTCGAGGACGACGGACCGGGCATCGCGCAGACCTCGAACCTCTTCGTCCCGTTCTTCACGACGAAGCCCGAGGGCTCCGGCATCGGCCTCGTCCTCTGCCGCCAGATCGCCGAGAACCACGGCGGCTCCCTCGCCCTCGCCAACCGCCCCGGCGACACCGGCTGCCTCGCGACCCTGCGGCTGCCGGCGTAATCAAACTCAGGATACGCCGCGGCCCTCCGCGGCCGCGCGCTATCTCTCGATGAACAGCGCCCGCTGGTCGCCGATCCCGATCCACTGTTTGGCGAACGGCAGGTAGTTGATCAGCACGCCGTTGTTGCCCTGCATCGCGTTCTTCCGGCCGTCGAACAGCATGAGCGCCCCGTGGGTGTCGTCGACCGGCACGTAGATCGCAACGAGCGTGTCGATCGTCTCCGGGATGTAGTTCGCCAGCTGCTGGCGTGCGCGCGCCTCCGCGTAGTGCAGTTGCTCGGGGGTCGGATGAAACTGCCCCTGCACGGTGATTTCAAACGGCTCCTCAATCAGCGAGCGGCGGTAGGGCCACTTGAGTTTGGCATTGCGCAGCTCCTCTGCCGTCGGCGCGTGCGGCGGACTCACGATCTGCCGCCAGGCGGTGAGATGCATCGCGAGGGACGGGGGATGCCGGATCCCCTGCCGCACGCTCCCGACCGCGAGCAGGACGCCCAGAACCCAGCCCGCGGCCACCGCGGCCCAGGTCGCCGCCTGGCGCGGGGGAAAGTTCAGCCGCACCTCGTCGGCGGGGATCGCCACCGTCTTCACCTCGGCGCAGATCCGCTTCAGTTCCGCCGTCGCGGCCGCCAGCGTCGTCGGCTGGCCGGTGGCGATGGCGAGGCGTCGGAGCTCCGTTTCACAGCGGCCGATCCCATCGCGCCAGGCCCAGGGGGTCGTCTCCGCGATCCAGCGGCCCACTGACACCGCCTGTTCACGGTTGGTCAGCAGCCGCAGGCCCAGGGCAAGCACGATGGGGGTCAGCCCCAGCAGCACGCCGGTCGGCCCCGGCACGTGGACCGCCAGCAGCAGGATGCCGCCGATGCCCGCCGCCGCAAACAGCCACCGCCGGCCAAACACCATCGGGCCCGCCTTCATCGCCAGCTCCAGCCGGCCCCAGAACACGATCTTCACCAGGGCCGCGGCCCGCTTCAGCAGCTCCGCGAGCCGCCGCTGCCGGACCTCTTCATGCGTGAGAAAACCGAACCGCGGCGCCTCCTGCTCCATCCGGGCGAGCACCAAAATCATCACGGGCGTCGGGTGCGGGACCGAGAAAACCCGCTCCACCGCGGCATCCGTCGTCATCGCATAGCGCGTTTTCATTTTCAGCCGGGTGGCCGTCAGCTCCGTTTCGCCGGTCAGCGCCAGCCGCCACAACGCCGCCGGATCGCCCAGGTCGGCCGGCTTCACGCCGACCTGTTTTTCAAAAAAGAGCTCCGCATCGAGGACCCATTTCACCAGTTCCTCCAGCAGGTCCGCCGCGGTGTGGTCGTAGCGGCGCACCTGGGCCACCAGCGCCGGCTCGGACAGCACGATCAGCTCGGTGCGGAGGGTCGCAAACTCCTCCGGCCGATCGAGGGCCGCCCGCAGGTTTTCCGGATTCAACGCCTTTCCCTTCCACCGAAAATGCCCCTGCGCCAGGGAGTTTAGCGCGAGCGTCGCCACCACCAGGTGGCGGAGCTTGGGCTCGACCTTGGTCAGCGCGGTCGACTTCTCCAGTGCGCGCACCGACTCGATTTGCGCCCAGTCCCGGCGGTGCGTTTCCGATTCCGCCAGAAACTTGGCGAGCGTGCCGGCCTGGTTGGCGGCCAGCGCATGCTCCTCCACCCTCGCGCAATGCTCCGGGCCCAGCAGGCGGTCGGCCGCCTCCGCCGCGGAATGGCTGCGGCCGTCGATGCGAAAGAAACGTTCGAGCCGCGCGGAGTTGTAGCGTTCGACCGGCAGCTCGCCAGCCAGCCACGACCGCACGCTCTCCGCCCCCCACCGTCCGTCCATCGAGCTTGTCAGCAGGCCGCGCAACAGCCGCGCCAGCCGCGGCTCGAGCGCCCCCATCAGCTCCACCGCGCCGGCCCGCAACGTCCCGGTCGCTCGCTCAAACAGGAGCGCCTCGGCCAGCCCGCCCAGACTTTGCGGCAGACCCGCCCGCAGGTCGGGCGGCACCAGCGTCACTACGTGCCGGCCGATCATGAACTGCTGCACCACCCGGCCCACCGACCACCAGTCCCACGCGAGCAGGGCGGACCCGGGCGAATGCTTGAACAGCCCGGCCGTCTCCGGCGGCGCGTACAGCGGATCCGCCTCGATCATGATCAGGCCCTTCTGCTCGGTCTCGGTGACCCGGTCCAGTCCCCCCACGACAAAGTGCGGGCCCGCCGGTTCCTCCCGGACGAAGATCCAGTCCGCGTTCAGTTGAAAATGCCCCAGTCCCGCGGCGTGCAGCGCCTCGACGGCCAGCGCCAGCTGCCTCACCAGTTCGGCCGTAACCTCCGCCGTCGGTTCGCTCTGATCCGCCCGCCAGCGCCGCAGCGAAACTCCCGCCACCCCCTCCCAAACCTGGACCAGCCCGTCCGCCGTGAGGTGCGACTCGATCGGCCGCTGCCAGTGGGGACACGGGATTGCCCGCAGCCGTTCGAATCTCGCCGTCCGGCCCTTGACGTCGTCGGCCGCCGCAAACGTGCGCAACAGCACCCCTTCGCCGGTCGTGAGATCGGTCGCCTGATACCAACCGGTCGTCGCGTCCCCCCACACCCCGGACACCTGATAGCGCCCGTTCCAACATGCTCCGACCACGACCCGCCCCGCCGCGGGCCCGGGGCGCGAAGAGGGGTCCTTCGCTTCCAGACCGACAGCCCCGGAGGCGGGGGAATCGATGGTTTCTGAGAGCATGCTGCGTTAACCCCAATCGCTCGATTTCCGAACGACTTAAGGCCGATGGTATTTCTACTCTACGGCGCAGCGGGGCCTTTCCCTCTGAGTAGTCCCGCGCCGTCCGGCTTTCCGACCTGTCCCACTTCTGGGAAATCCACGTCCCACCAACGCGGCCTGGATCGCCGACCCGTTTTCCATCGAAAATTTCTTTCCACTCTTTTCCAACGACTTATCCACCGTCGCATCCCTTGGGCACGACCGCTGCAAACATCCCCGCACACACACACATGGACATCGCGCGCCCCGACCAATCCAAGCTCAAGCGGAAGAAACTCATTATCTATATCTCGGTCGCCGTCGTCATCCTCGTCGGCATCACCGTCCTCTTGGCGCGCCTCAAGCCCGCCGCCCCCACCGTCGAGCGCAACCTCGTCTGGATCGATACGGTGAAGCGCGGCCAGATGCTCCGCCAGGTCCGCGGTCTCGGCACCCTCGTTCCCGAGGAGATCCGCTGGATCGCCGCCCGCACCCAGGGGCGCGTCGACAAGATCATCCTCCGCCCCGGCGCGATCGTCACTCCCGAGAGCGTGATCCTCATGCTCGCCAACCCCGACGTCGAGCAGGCCGCCGCCAACGCCGACTCCCAGCTCAAGGCCGCCGAGGCCGAACTCGCCAATCTCCGCGTCACCCTCCAGTCCGGCGTCCTCGCCGCCGAATCCGTCGCCGCCAGCGCCAAGGCCGACTACGAAACCTCCCGGCTCCGCTCCGAGGTCAACGAACAGCTCGCCAAGGACGGCCTCATCTCCGACCTCGACCGCCGCCTCTCCAAGGTCACCGCCGAACAGGCCGCCACCCGCAACGGCATCGAGCAAAAACGCTTCGCCTTCGCCCAGGACGCCATCGCCCCGCAGCTCGCGGTCAAACAGGCCGAGGTCGACCGCCTCCGCGCCCAGGCCCGCCTCCGCCGCGACGAACTCGAGGCCCTCACCGTCCGCTCCAGCATGAACGGCGTCCTCCAACTGCTCCCCGTCGAGGTCGGCGCGCAGGTCCAGCCCGGCTCCAACCTCGCCCGCGTCGCCGATCCCACCAGGCTCAAGGCCGAGATCCGCGTCGCCGAGACCCAGGCCAAGGACATCCTCAAGGGCCAGCTCGCCCAGGTCGACACGCGCAACGGCGTCGTCGAGGGCACCGTCGCCCGCATCGATCCGTCCGTGCAAAACGGCACCGTCACCGTCGATGTGCTGATCACCGGCGCCCTCCCGAAGGGCGCGCGCCCCGACCTCTCCGTGGATGGCACCATCGAGCTCGAGCGCCTCACCGAGGTCGTCTACGTCGGCCGCCCCGCCTTCGGCCAGGAGAAGAGCGAGGTCGGCATCTTCAAGCTCGACGCCGAGGGCGCCTACGCCACCCGCACCCGCGTGAAGCTCGGCCGCAGCTCCGTGAACACCATCGAGATCGTCTCCGGCCTCCAGCCCGGCGACCGCGTGATTCTCTCCGACATGTCGCCGTGGGATTCCAACGATCGCATCAAACTCAACTGATTTCCTGAAACTTTTCACCCGGTCGGGGGCTTTACCTTCCAGCTCCTCCCTCCTCGACCCACTCCCGTCATGATCGCCCTCACCATCCTCCTTGCCCTGATGATCGCCTTTGTCGCCCACGACACCGCCGACCAGCAGCGCTGAGTCCTTTCCCTCCGCCTCGTCTCCACGACCAACCTACCTTCCCCCACCATGTCCTCGACGAATCCCTCCCTCATCAAGCTCGACGGCGTCACCAAGGTCTTCCTCACCGACGAGGTTGAGACGCACGCCCTCTCTGGCATCCACCTCGACATCCGCCAAGGCGAGTACGTCGCCATCGCCGGCCCCTCCGGCTGCGGCAAGTCCACCCTCCTCTCCATCCTCGGCCTCCTCGACTCCCCGAGCGACGGCACCTACACCCTCCACGGCCGCCCCGTCCAGCACCTCTCGCTCCCCGAACGCGCCCGCATCCGCAACCGCGAGATCGGCTTCATCTTTCAGTCGTTCAATCTCATCGGTGACCTCACCGTCTACGAAAACGTCGAGCTGCCCCTCACCTACCGCGGCATGCCCGCCAGCGAGCGCAAGGCCGCCGTCACCGCCGCCCTCGAGAAGGTCGGCATGGGCCACCGCGCCAAGCACCTCCCCTCCCAGCTCTCCGGCGGTCAGCAGCAGCGCGTCGCCGTCGCCCGCGCCCTCGCCGGCTCGCCCGCCGTCCTCCTCGCCGACGAGCCCACCGGCAATCTCGACTCGAAAAACGGCGACTCCGTCATGGCCCTCCTCGCCGACCTCCACAAGGGCGGCGCGACCATCGTGATGGTCACGCACGACACCCGCTTCGCCCGCCACGCCGAACGCACCATCCACATCTTCGACGGTCGCGTCGTGCAGGAGCAGGTCGAGCAGCATTGAGCCGCGCGGCTCTGCGCCGCCCGGCGCCCAGGGTCTGATCAGCCCTCGCTTTCCCTCTTCCCCTTCCAGTGCTCTCCGACCTCCGCTTCGCTTTCCGCCAGCTCGCCAAGTCCCCCGGCTTCACCGTCGTCGCCGTCGTCGCCCTGGCCCTGGGCGTCGCCACCGCGACGACGATGTTCACGTTCTACAACGCGCTCGTCGTCCGGCCGATCCCGTTTCTCCTCCGTCCCCGATTTTAACGACATCCGGCGCACGTCGCAGACCCTCGCCAACGCCCTCACGTCTTGGAACCGCACCTACATCCTCGGCACCGGCGAACGCCCGGAGCGCGCCCTCGGCTCCTGGATCACCGCCGATGCGTTTCAGACCCTCGGCGTCCAGCCCCACCTCGGCCGCCTCTTCCGTCCCGACGAGAGCAAACCCGGCTCCCCGCCCGTCGCGATCCTCAGCTATGCGCTCTGGAAGCGCTCGTACGGCGGATCGCCCGAGATCCTGAACCAGACCGTCACGCTCAACAACGCCCCGGTCACCGTCGTCGGCGTGATGCCCGAGGGCTTTGCCTTTCCCGAGCTTTCCCAGCTCTGGCAGCCCTTCCCCGACGACCAGCAGTCGTCCGAAAACGACCGCGGCTCCCACGGCTGGCCGATGTACGCGCGCATGAAGCCCGGCGTCACGATCGACCAGGTGCAGGCCGAGCTCGACACCCTCGCCGTCCGCCTCGAACAGGACCACCCGAAGACCAACAGCGGCCTGCGCTTCCGCGCGCTGCTCGTCCACGAGGAGGCCGTGCGCGACGAAAAGCTCGCCCTCCGGCTCATGATGGGCGCGGTCATCGCCGTCCTCCTCATCGCCTGCGGCAACGTCGCCAACCTCCTCCTCGCGCGCGCCGCCAGCCGCACGCGCGAGATCGCCATCCGCGCCGCCCTCGGCGCCGGCCGGCTCCGGCTCTTCGGCCAGCTCCTCACCGAGAGCCTCCTGCTCGGGCTGTGCGGCGGCGTCGCCGGGCTCATGCTCACGTTCTGGCAGATCGACTTCGTCCTGGGTTTCATCCCGATCGAGATCCCGTTTTGGATCCGCTTCGACCTCGACTGGCGCGTGCTCACCTTCGCGCTCGTCGCCACCCTCGGGTCGAGCCTGCTCTTCGGCCTCGTCCCCGCGCTCCAGCTCTCCCGCCCCGACCTCGCCCATGAGCTCAAGGACGGCGCCCGCGGCGGCACCGGCTCCGGCCGCTCCCGCCGCTTCCGCAGCTACCTCGTCGTCGCCCAGCTCGCGCTCACCCTCGTCCTCCTCGTCGTCGCCGGCCTGATGACCCGCAGTTTCCTCCACCTGCAAAACACCGATCCCGGCCTCGATCCCCGCGGCGTCTTCACCTTCCGCACCGGCATCCCGCAGACCATCGAGCGGGACGAAAAGGTCTGCGCCAAATTCTTCGCGACCGCCGAACAGCGCCTGCGCGAGATCCCCGGCGTCGAGCAGGCCGGCTTCATCAGCTACCTCCCGGTCGCCAACAACTCCAACTACCACGGCTTCACCCTCGAGGGCCGCCCCGAGGCCCCGCCCGGCCAGAATCCCCACGCGCTCTTCCGCGTCGCCACACCCGGCGTCTTCCCGGCGCTGCGCATCCCCCTGCGGCGCGGCCGGCTCTTCGATGAACGCGACCGCGCCGACAGCCCGCCCGTCGCCCTCGTCAGCGAAGCCTTCGTCCGCCAGCATTTCGCCTCCGAGGATCCCCTCGGGCGCCGCCTCTCCCTCGAGGAGCAGAAGGACGGCGAGCCGAAACGTTACGCCACCATCGTCGGCGTCCTCGGCGACATCGTCCAGCGCCCCACGGCCAAGGAACCCGAGCCATCCATCTGGATGGCGGCCGCCCAGAAACCCGAGTATTTCATGAACGCCGTCATGCGGGTGCAGGGCGATCCGGCCTCCTACCAACAGGCCGCCAAGGACGCCGTGGTCGCCGCCCGCGCCGGCATCCCCCTCTACAATCCCGCTCCGCTGACCAAGATCGCGAGCGACGCGATGTGGTCCCAGCGGTTCTTCGGCGGACTCTTCGTGGGCTTCGCCGGTGTCGCCCTCTTCCTCGCCGCCCTCGGCATCTACGGGGTCATGGCCTACTCCGTCTCCCAGCGCACCCAGGAGATCGGCGTCCGCATGGCGCTCGGCGCCGAGCCCGGGGTCGTCGTGCTCATGATCCTGAAGCAGGGACTCCTGCTCGTCGCCATCGGTCTCGCCCTTGGTTTCATCGGCGCCTGGATCACCGCCCAGTTCCTCGCGAGCCTCCTCCACGGCATCGAACCCCACGATCCGCCCACGTTCGGCTGGGTAACTGTGATCCTGATCGGCGTGGCCTGGGTGGCCTGCTGGCTTCCGGCGCGACGGGCCGGCGCGCTGAGCAGCCGCTGGCGTTCGCGCGGCGTCAGCCGGCCATGAAAGGCAAACGCCTGCGCGCTGCCTGTGTAGGTCCACATCGCCGTCAGAGCCCTGCGGCCGACAACTCGCGGTCCGTGCGTTCAAAATCCGCCCGCGAAAATTTCCTCCCTGCGTCCATCTCGCGCATGAGCATGCTCACGCGTGACCGTCGCGCCGCCGCTTGCGGCTCCGCCTGCTCGCGCAAAAACTCCGCGAGCTCCAGTTTTTCAGCCGCAGTCAGTGCCTCGGCCGCTTTCTTCATTTCGGCGAGCGACATGCTGTCACCATAGCCGCCCACCCCTCTTCGTCAATCCACCACCCCCTCGCCGCGCGTTGCCCGTTGCTCGCTCCGTCCCCGTGCCCGACCTCCGCCACGCCTTCCGCTCCCTCGCCCGCACCCCCGGCTTCACCGTCGTGGCGGCGCTGACGCTCGCGCTCGGCATCGGGGCCTCCACCGCGATCTTCTCCGTCGTCCACGCCCTGCTCCTCTCGCCCCTCCGCTACGGCGATGCCCGCCCCCTGGTCCAGCTCCGCTCCTCGCACCCCCAGCAGGGCTTCGCCGGTCTCGCCCCCGCCACGGTCATGGAGATCGCGACCACCGCGCAATCCTTCGAGACCGTCGCGGCGCAGACTTACTACTACTACAACCTCACCAAGATCGGCACCGCCGCCCGCATCACCGGCCTCCAGGCCACCGCCGACTATTTCAAACTCTGGCAGGTGGCCCCGCTCCTCGGCCGCACGTGGAACGCCGACGATTGCCGTGCCGCCAGCCCGCCCGTCGTCGTCCTCTCCGAACAGATCTGGCGCAAATACTACGCCGCCAACCCCGGGATCCTCGACCAGCCCATCACCATCGACGACGTCGCCGTGACCGTCATCGGCATCATGCCCGCGTCCTTCCAGGATCCATGGGGCAACGGCGGGCTCTGGCGTCCGATCGCGACGGACGGCGACGCTCCGCGCGACCGCAGCTCCCGCTACTGGAGCCCGTTCGCGCGGCTCAGGCCCGGCGTCACCCTCGCGCAGGCCAACGCCGAGCTCGCCACCCTGGCCGCCCGTCTCAGTGAGACGTATCCGGAAAACTATCGCGGCTGGACGCTCGTCACGGGCGACCTCCAGCGCGCCGTCGTCGGCGACTACCGCACCGGCCTACTCGTCATCCTCGGCGCCGTCGGCTGCGTCATGCTCATCACCTGCACCAACGTCGCCGGCCTCAACGTCGTGCGCGCCGCGGCCCGCCGCAAGGAGCTCGCCGTGCGCATCGCCCTCGGCGCGTCCCGCGGCCAGCTCCTCGGCGAACTCCTCGCCGAGAGCCTGCTCCTCGCCCTGATCGGCGGCGTCGGCGGCGTGCTGCTCGGCAGCTGGGGCATCGACGCCCTCCTCGCCACCCTCCCCGGTGGCGGCGGCATCCCTCGCGCCGACGAGATCGCCCTCAACGGCCCCGTGCTGGCCGCCGCCCTCCTCCTCACCCTCGTCACCGGTCTCGTCTTCGGCCTCGCCCCGGGCTTCACCGCCGCGCGCGTCGACGCCAACGACGCGCTCAAGGCCACCGCCCGCTCCTCCGCCCATCCCGCCGTGCGGCGGGTCCGCTCCATCCTCGTCGTCACCGAGATCGCCCTCGACGTCTTCCGAGACGACGACACCGGTGAGATGCCAGCCGTGTGCTTTCCCTGACCGTCTCCCTCTCCGACCAACGCTACAAGACCCCCGCGCAGCGCCTCGATTTCTACCACCGCGCCCTCACCGAAGTGGCCGCCGTGCCCGGCGTCGCCGCCGCGGGCTTCACCAACACGTCGCCCTTCCGCTGGGGCATTCCCGTCACTCTCGTCCCGGTCGGCCGCGACGGCACGGTCGCCGAGGCCAATGTCCCACAGACCTACTACGACTCCGTCAGCGCCGACTACTTCCGCGCGGCGGGCATTCCGCTGCTGTCCGGCCGGCTCTTCGACGCTTCGGACCGGGCCGGCGCCAAGCCCACGGTCATCCTCAGCGAGACCACCGCCCGCCGCCTTTTCGACACCGCCGATCCGGTCGGTCGCGAGGTCGCCAGCGCCGCCAACCCCGCCTCGCGTTTCGAGGTCGTCGGCGTCGTCGGCGACGTCCGTCGCCTGGGCCTCTCCAGCACGCCGCCGCCCCAGGCCTATCGCTCGCTCGACCAGCGCCCCACCGCCTTCGCCACGCTCATGGTGCGCACCACGCTTCCGCCCAACACCCTCGCCAAGTCCGTGACCGCCGCCCTCGCCCACGTCGATCCCGACACGCCCATTTCCGAGGTGTCCGCCATGGACGCGGTGGTCAGCCGCACGGTCACCCAGCCCCGGCTCTACGTGATCCTCTTCACGGTCTTCGCCCTGCTCGCCCTGCTCCTCGCCGCCATCGGCCTGTACGGCCTGGTCGCCTACAGCATCGCGCAGCGCACGCGCGAATTCGGCATCCGCGCCGCCCTCGGCGCCAGCCCCCGCGAGGTCCGCACCCTCGTCCTGCGCGAGGGCCTCCTCCTCGTCGGCGTCGGCCTCGCCCTCGGTTTCGTCGGCGCCCTGGTCGCCACGCGCTTCCTCGCGGAAATGATCACCGACACCTCCGTGCACGACCCGGTCGTCTTCGTCGTGGTCCCGCTCGTCCTCGCCGCCACCGCCCTCGCCGCCTGCCTCATCCCCGCCCGCCGCGCGATGCGCGTCGATCCGTCCGTCGCCCTGCGGACGGAGTAGCGCGCAGTCTCAAACCACCTCTCACGGCTCGCTCGCCGCCTACTCGCTACTCACTACCCGCTACTCGCTACTTTCTCCCCATGTCCGACCTCCGCTCCGCTTTCCGTACCCTGCGAAAGACCCCCGTCCTCTCGCTCGTCATCATCCTGTCGCTCGCCGCCGGCATCGGCGCCAACACCACCATCTTCAGCTGGCTCAACAGCGCCGTCTTCCACCCGCTCCCCGGCGTCACCACCGATCTGATCGCCCTTGAGGCCCGCAACGCCGCCGGCACCTATCCCGGCACCTCGTGGCTCGAATACCGCGATCTCGTGGAACGCCTGCCCTCGTTCTCCGGCCTCGCCGCCCAGCGTCCGCGCACCTTCTACCTCGGCGACAACGAGCGCGGCGAACGCCTCTGGGGCGAATTCGTCTCCGGCAATTTCTTCGAGGTCCTCGGCGTGCATCCCGCCCGCGGCCGGTTCTTCCGCCCCGACGAGGCCACAAACCCCGGCGGCGCGCCCGTCGCCGTTATCTCCGATAATTTCTGGCGCCGTCATTTCTCCGGCTCGGCCGAGGCCATCGGCCAGACCATCAAGCTCAACAACCGTCCGCTCACCGTCATCGGCATCGCCCCGCCCGGCTTCGCGGGCGCGTTCAACGCCCTCGGCTTCGACGTGTGGATCCCGCTCACGATGTCGTCCGAGCTCATGCCCGCGAGCCGTGAGCTCACCGACCGCGACACCCGCGCCTACATCCTCCTCGGCACGCTCAAGCCCGGCGTCTCCCGCGCCCGGGCCGAGGGTGAGGTCGCCGCCGCCGCCCGCTCCCTCGCCGCCGAACACCCCGGCACCAACGACGGCATCCGCTACGAACTCCTGCCGCTCTGGCGCACCCCGCGGGGCGGCGCGATCCTCAGCGGCGCGCTCGCCACCCTCCAGTTGTTCGCCGTCCTCATCCTCGTCATCGTCTGCGTCAACACCGCCAACCTCCTCCTCGCCCGCGCCTCCGTCCGTCGCCGCGAGATGGGCATTCGCCTCGCCATCGGCGCCGGTGCCGGCCGCATCATCCGGCAACTCCTCACGGAGAGCGTCCTCCTCGCCCTCCTGGGCTCCGCCCTCGGCCTGCTCCTGGCCCTCTGGGGCGTCGACGCCATCCGCCACATCCCCGTCCCGACCAACATGCCCGTGCGTCTCGGGGCCGAACTCGACTGGCGCGGCCTGCTCTTCGCCGTCGGCACCGGAGCCGCCAGCGGCCTGCTCTTCGGTCTCGCCCCCGCCCTCCAGCTCGCGCGCTCGGATGTGCAGCACGCCCTCCGCGGCGGGCGCGGGACGCTCTCCGGCCGCAGCCGTCTCCGCGATTTCCTCGTCGGCACCGAGGTCGCCGTCGCCCTGGTCATCCTCGTGCTCGCCGGGCTCTTCCTGAAGAGCTTCCGCAACGCCCAGACCGTGGACGCCGGCTACTCGGCCGACCGCGTCCTCCTCGCGTCCGTCGATCTCGTCGGCCGAGGCTACAGCCGGGCCACAATGCGCACCTTTCTCCGCGACGCCCAGGCCCGCCTCGAACAGATTCCTGGTGTTGAGCGCGCCGCCGCCGCCAACACCCTGCCACTCGATGTCCGCGGCGCGCCGAAATCCGCGCTCACCATCGATGGCGCTCCACGCACGCCCGGCGACACCGCCCAGGTTCTCTTCTACACCGTCACCCCCGGCTACTTCGCGACCATGGGCATCCACGTGGTCAATGGCACCGACCTCGCACCCCTGGATCAGGAGAAACGCACGCCGGACGCCGTCATCAGCGAGGAAATGGCGCGCCGCTTCTGGCCCGGTGTCTCGCCCCTCGGCCATCATTTCCGCCTCAGCGAGCAGGACGACGACTACGAGGTCGTCGGAGTCGCCCGGGAGAGCAAATACGAGAGCCTCGCCGAGCGCCCGCAGGCCGCCGTGTGGCTCACCGCCCGCACGGGCGCGATCTTCACCCCCGTACTCCACGTCCGCGCCCGCAGCGGCGACCCGCTCGCGCTGCTCACCCCGATGCGCGCCGCCCTGCGCACCCTCGATCCCGAGCTCGCGCTCTACGATGGCCGCACGCTCGCCCAACATATCGACAACAACCTCTTCCTCCAGCGCGTCCCCGCGCAGATGCTCAGCCTCCTCGCGCCTCTCGCCCTCCTGCTCGCCGCCATCGGCCTCTACGCCGTCCTGGCCTACACGGTCGCCCAGCGCACCCAGGAGATCGGCGTCCGCCTCACGCTCGGCGCCACACCCGCCTCCGTCGTCGGCCTGATCGTGCGCGAGGGCATGCAGGTCGTCCTGTTCGGCGCCGCCGCCGGCTGGCTCGTCGCACTCGCCCTCGGCTACACCTTCTCCACCCGGTTCGTCGGCGTCTCTCTCGGCGACCCGGTCATCTACGGCGGCATCCCCCTCCTCCTCCTCGCCGTCGCCGCCCTCGCCTGCTGGTTCCCCGCCCGCCGCGCCGCCCGCGTCGACCCGATGATCGCGCTGCGTGCAGAGTAGTTTTTGCCACGGATTGCACGCCCTAAGGGACTTCCTCGCTCCGCTCGATCTCCACTGTGCCGCGAAGATTTGCTCATCTGATGGGCGCAGCTCAGATTGGCCGCCTTGAAATCCAGCCTGTCCCGCCCCGACCCCGACTTCCCCGCCTTTGTCAGCGAGCAGCTCGCCGCGATCCCCGCGCTCAAGAGCCGCCCGATGTTCGGCGCGCACGGCCTCTATTCCGGCGACACTTTCTTCGGGATCGTCTGGCGCGGCTCGCTCTATTTCCGGACCTCTCCCTCCACCGTCGCCGACTACGATGCCGCGAATGCCAGCTGGTTTCAGCCCAACCCCCAGCAGGCCCTGAAAACCTACCGCGAAGTCCCCGCCTCCGTCCTCGCCCGTCCGGCCTCGCTCCTCGCGTGGGCCCAACGCGCCATCGCCTGCTGACGTCGCCCGCGCGCTTTGACGCCTTCGCGGCCCCCAAACCGGTTCACCCCGCAGTCGTCCCATTTCTGGGATGACGACGTTCCATCGTCGGACGCGCCGGCGCGCCCGTCCCGGCTTGGCTAAATTTTTAAGCGTTGCCCCGCCGGGCTTTGCCGCGCGACCCCGCCCCCGGGCACGCCCTCTGCAAACTCCCCCGCGCCGACTCCGCGCTTACCCAATTTCGCGGATTCCGGTTTTCGTTTTACCACCATTCCGTCCCTCGCCGCTCGCACCGCCACGCCCTCCCGCTCCCTCCGATGCTCCTCGAAACCTTCCTCCAAGACCTCCGCCTCGGCGTCCGCGTGCTCATCAAGGAAAAGAGCTTCTGCGCCCTCGCCGTCGCCGTCCTCGCCCTCGGCATCTGCGCGGTCACCACCCAGTTCAGCGTCGTCAACGGCGTCATGCTCCGCGGCTTCTCGTTTCCCAACGCCGACCGCCTGATGAGTGTGCAGTTCATCGATCCCGCGCCCGCCCAGCCAAACCAGTTCGGCAACAACACCCAGGTCTTCGCCCTCGACTACCAGGAGATCGCCGCCAGCCAGAAATCCTTCGACCTCGTGGCCGCCTACATCAACGGCTCCACCGTCAACCTCACCTACGAGGGCAAGCCCGAGCGCTACACCGGCGCCTACGTCACGGAAAACTTCTTCAAGATTCTCGGCGTCACCCCGGCCCGCGGCCGCGACTTCACCGCCGCCGACAACCGGCCCGGCGCCGAGAAGACCGCCCTCATCTCCCACGAGCTCTGGCAGGCCAATTTCGGCGGCGCCCCCGACATCGTCGGCAAATCTGTCCGCCTCAACGGCCGCGCCGCCGTGATCATCGGCGTGATGCCCCCGGGCTTCGCGTTCCCCGTCAACGAGCAGCTCTGGATCCCTCTCTTCACCGAGTTCCCGCCCAAGCCCCGCAACGAGCGTAATGCCCAGGGCAATACCCCCGCCGTCATCGGCCTGCTCCGCCCCGGCGTCAGCGTCGAACAGGCCAACAGCGAGATCTCCACGTTCGCCACGCGCCTCGCGCAGGACTTCCCCGACAGCAACAAGCAGTTCAGCGTCGGCCTCGTCCAGCCGCTCATCCGCACCTTCACCCCCGTCCAGATCCGGGGCCTCCTGCTCTCGATGCTCGGGGTCTGCGTCGCCGTCCTCTTCCTCGCCTGCTCGAACGTCATGAACATGCAGTTCGCGCGCGCCACCCTCCGGGCCAAGGAGCTCGCCATCCGCTCCTCCCTCGGCGCGACCCGCTGGCGCCTCGTCCGCCAGATGCTCACCGAGAGCCTCCTCCTCGCCACCATCGGCGGCGTGGTCGGCGTCATCCTGGCCTACAAGGCCACCGACTTCCTCCAGGCCACCGTCAAGAACCTCCCCAACCCCATCCCGTCCTACATCACCTTCGACATCGATGGCCGCGTCCTCGCGCTCATCGTCGCCATCACGATGCTCGCCGCCATCGTCTCCGGCGTCGTCCCCGCCTGGCTGGCCTCGCACGCCAACCCCAACGACGCCCTCAAGGAGGGCGGCCGCGGCAACACCTCCCGCGCCATCAACTTCATCACGCGCGGCCTCGTCGTGTTCCAGATTTTCCTCACCTGCATCATCCTCATCGCCTCGTTCCTCCAGTTTCAGTCCATCCTCCGCCAGCAGAAGCTCGAGTACGGCTACAACACCACCGCCCTCGTCTCCGCCCGCATGGGGCTCATGGACGGCGACTACCCGACCGGCGACGCCCGCCGCCTCTTCTACGACCGCCTGCTCCGCGAGCTCCGCGCCTCCCCCGAGGTCGAGGCCGCCGCCCTCACCAGCCGCTTCCGCATGACCTTCGCCGGCAACGGCCCGATCGAGATCGAGGGCCGCGAGTACAAGGAGAACCGCGACCGCCCCAACGCCAACTTCGAGAACGTCACCGACGGCTACTTCGCCACGCTCGGTCAGAAGCTCCTCGAGGGCCGCGATTTCACGGCCGACGACACCGACCTCCGGCAGCCCGTCGCCGTCGTGAATGCCTTCTTCGCCAAGAAATATTTTGGCACCGGGAGCGCCCTCGGCCGCCGCTTCCGCACCGTCGGCAACAACGGCCAGCTCTTCGGAGCGTGGCGCACTATCGTCGGCGTCGTCTCCGATGTTCGGATGCTCGGCCCGTTCAACAATCCCAATGTCGACGCCGCCGGCTTCTACGTGCCGCTGTACTCGACCGTCTTCGGCCCCGCCGCCGCCCCCGTCGGCCAGCAGTTCACCACTGTCCTCGTCAAACCCCGTGGCGTCCCCGCCGCCACCTTCGCCAACAACCTCCGCCGCCTCACCCAGCGCGCCGACGCCAATCTCCCGCTCTACTTCGTCGGCACCCCCGCCGAGAACATCGACAGCTTCCTCGGCCAGAACCGCGTGCTCGCCGCGATGTTCAGCACCTTCGGCGTCGTCGCGATGATTCTCGCCGCCGTCGGCCTCTACGGCGTCACCAGCTTCTCCGTCAATCAGCGCACGTCGGAATTCGGCATCCGCATGGCCCTCGGCGCCGACCAGACCAACATCCTCGTCATGGTCCTCCGTCAGGGCTCCGTGCAGCTTGCCCTCGGCCTTGTCTTCGGCCTCGGCCTCGCCCTGCTCATCGCGATCCTCGGCGCCGAGGCCATCGGCAATGCCCTTTCCAACATGATCAGCCCGAGCGACCCGCTCACGTACCTCGCCGTCGCCGTCCTCCTCTCGGTCGTCTCCTTCGTCGCCACGCTCATCCCCGCCCGCCGCGCCACCCGCGTCGACCCCATGATCGCGCTCCGGGCGGAGTAGCCTCCGAAATCGTTCTCTTTCCTCGTTCTCTTAATCTTTCTCCTCCCCCTTTTCCCGCGCCACCATTCGTCATTCCCCTCCAATCGAAAATCGAGAATCCAAAATCGAAAATTCCCCCCGCCGGCCCTCATGTTTCACGCCCTCAAAACCGCCGTCCGCCAGCTCACCAAGACCCCCGGCTTCACCGCCATCGCCGTCCTCACGATGGCCGTCGCCATCGGCGCGTGCACCGCCCTCTTCAGCGTTCTCCAAGCCGTCGTCCTCCGCCCGCTGCCGTATCCGAATCCCGATACGCTCGTCAGCCTCTGGGCCATCAACCCCGAACGCAGCCTTCAGGCCCCCGCTCTGTCCTGGGCGAAGTTTGAGGCCTATCGCACCCGCACCGATGTCTTCGCCGACATCAGCATGTCCGCCGGCAACGGCTTCACTCTCACCGAGGGCAAGGGCGATCCCGAACAAGTCTTCGGCACCCATGCCTCCGCCAACTTCCTGCCCATCCTCGGGCTCCAGCCGCTGCGCGGCCGCCAGTTCACCGCCGAGGAGGACAAAGAGGGCGGCCCCTCGGTCGTGATGATCAGCGCGCGCCTCTGGAAGACCCGCTTCGGCTCCGACCCCGCCATCGTCGGCCGCGTGCTCCAGATTGACGGCGTCGCCCGTGAAGTCGTGGCCGTCCTGCCCGAAAAGATCCCCGTCCCGTTCAACAACGTCGACATCCTCGTTCCCCGGCCGCTCGAGCTTCCCTACCTCACCCCCCAGCAGCGCGCCAACGCCATCGTTCATCAGGCCATCGCCCGTCTCGCCCCCGGCGTCACCCTCGAGCAGGCCAATCTCCGCATCAGGGAGATGGCCGCGCAGTTCAAGGCCGCCAACGCCAACACCCTCGACGCCGCCAACGCCAACGAGGTCCGCACCATCTCCCAGCAGGTCCTCGGCAACCTCACCCGCACCTTCTGGACACTCGCCGGCGCCGTCGCCGCCGTCCTCCTGATCGCCTGCGCCAACATCGCCAATCTCTTCCTTGCCCGCGTCAGCGCCCGGCAGAAGGAAATCGCCGTGCGCCTGTCGCTCGGCGCGCAGCGCGGCGCCGTGATCCGCCAGTTTCTCGCCGAGAGCACCGTCTTCTCCGTCGTCGCCGGCGGCCTCGGCGTGATGCTCGCCTGGTGGAGCCTCCGCGGCATCCAGCTCCTCGCCGGCCAGCAGATCCCCCGCGCCGAGGAGATCGGCCTCGACCCCGTCGTCCTCGCGTTTTCCCTCGTGGTCGCCCTCCTCTCCGGACTCCTCATCGGCCTCTACCCCGCGTTGCAGGCCTCGCGCACCGATGTGCAGACCGTCCTCAAGGACTCCTCCCGCGGGGCCGGCGGCGGCACGGCCGCCAAGGCGTTCCGCCACACGCTCGTCGTCCTCCAGGTCGCCGTGTCGCTCGTCCTCCTCATCTCCGCCGGCCTGCTCGTGCGCAGCTTCCACAAGCTGCAGACCGCGGAGCTGGGCTTCGCCGCCGCCGGTCGCGCCTACGGCATCGTCAACCTCCCGAGCACGCGCTACGCGAAACCCGAGGCCTCCCGCGAATTCTTCCGCCGGCTGCAGGAGCGCCTCTCCGCCGCCCCGGAGCTCGCCTCCGGCGCCGCCATCAACGGCCTCCCCCTCACCGGCCAGGGCTTCCTCTCGCCCTACGGCGTGCAGGGCCGAGCGCTCCCGCCCATCCATGAGCGCCCGCTCGCCAATATCCGCACGCTCACCCCCGCGTACTTCGCCACCCTCGACATCAAGCTGCTCTCCGGCCGCTTCTTCACCGAGCAGGACCGCTTCGGTGGCGAGAGTGTCGCCATCATCAACGAGACCCTCGCGAAAAAACTGTTCCCCAACGACTCGCCCCTCGACCACGCCTTCGTCACCGGCCCCAACAGCGACCTCATCACCCGCATCGTCGGCGTCATCCGCGACGTGAAGTCCGCCGGCCTCGCCGTCCCGCCGCCCGACGAGATCTACTACCCGCGCGACCAGCGGGGCGGCGCCTTCATGTGTGTCGTCGCGCAGGCCCGGCCCGGCCTCGCCGCCAGCGCCGTCATCCCCGTGCTCCGCCGCCTCCTCGCCGAGCTCGATCCCACCGTCGCCCTCGCCCTTCCGCAGACGATGGAACAGCTCGTGAGCCAGTCCATCGGCGTGCAGCGCGTCACCATGGCCCTCCTCATCTGCTTCGCCGCCATCGCCGCGCTCCTCGCCGCCGTGGGCGTGTATTCGGTGATGGCCTACAGCGTCGCCCAGCGCACCGGCGAGATAGGCGTGCGCATGGCCCTCGGCGCAAGCCATGCCGACATCCTCCGTCTCGTCCTCCGCAGCGGCGCCACCCAGGTCGGCCTCGGTCTGGCCCTCGGCCTCGGCGGCGCCCTTGCCGCGAGCCAGCTCCTCGCCCAGTTCCTCTACGAGGTCAGGCCCTTCGACCCGCTCGTCTTCGCCTCCCTTGCCGCCGCCTTCGCCCTCATCGCCACCCTCGCCTGCCTCATCCCCGCGAGACGCGCCACCCGCGTCGACCCCATGGTCGCCCTGCGGACGGAGTGACGATCACCAACCAGCCGTCTGCATTCGACCTTCGTCATTGGTCATTTCCCCTCCCGCAACCACCCCGCGGCCCCGCCGAATCGAAAATCGAGAATCCCAAATCGAAAATTCCATGTCTCTCCTCCGCCACGGCCTCACCTCCCTCCGCCGCGCCCCGCTCCTTGCGCTCACCATCGTCGCGACCCTGGGCGTCGCCCTCGCCGCGACCGTCATCGTCTTTTCGTTTCTCAACTCCTTCCTCCTTCGACCCCTCCCCTACGGCGACGGCTCGCGTCTCGTGGTCGTGTATGAGCACTCCCTCGTCGGCGGACGCGACAACTCCACCCGCGTCACCTACGGCAATGTCGTGGCCCTCCACGAACGCGCCACCGCCTTCTCGCGCAGCGGCATCTTCCGCAACGAGTCCGCCACCTTCCGCGGCGCCGATTCCAGCGAGACCGCCTTCGTCCAGCGCGTCACCGCCGAGATCTTTCCGATGATGGGCGCGCGCGCCGCCCTCGGCTCCGTGATCACGCCCGCGAACATCCAGACCGGCGGCCTCCGCGCCCTCGTGCTGTCCGATTCGCTCTGGCGCCGCCGCTTCGGCGCCGATCCCACCATCGTCGGTCGCACCATCCAGCTCGACCAAACCTCGTTCCAAGTCGTCGGCGTCATGCCGGCCGACTTCGTCGTGCCCACCGGCGACGACAGCCCCCAGGCCTGGGCCGCCCTCCTCCGCTCCGACTACGATCCCGCCGAGCGCACCCAGCGCCGCCACCACTTCTGGGGCGAACTCGCCCCCGGACGCAGCCTCGTCTCCGCCGAGGCCGAACTCGCCACCCTCGCCGCCCAGCTCCGCCGCGAGTTCCCCCGGGAAAACGCCGACCGCGGCCTCCGCGTCGTCTCGCTCCGCGACGACCTGCTCGGCAACTTCGGCCGCCAGTTGTTCCTCCTGCAGGGCGCCGTGCTGCTCGTGCTGACCGTCGCCTGTTTCAACTGCCTCTGCCTGCTGATCGCCCGCGCGATTCAACGCCGCCGGGAGTTCGCCGTGCGCCTCGCCCTCGGCGCCTCGGTGCGCCACCTCCTCGCGCAGCTCTTCGCCGAGTCGCTCTGGCTCGCCGTCCCCGCCGCGGCCCTCGCGTGCGGGCTCGCCGCGCTCGCCCTGCCCTTCGGCGTCTCCCTCCTCCCGCCGCTCGGCCCGCTGCCGGCCCCGCAGGTCGATGCCACCGTGATCGCCGCCGTATCGCTGGCCGCGGTCGGCCTCGCCGCCATCTTCAGCGCCGTCCCGCTGCTGCAGGCCCGCCGCCTCAATCTCGAGGCCACGCTCCGCGAGGGCGGCCGCACCGCCGGCTCGCGCGGCTCCGCCCGCGCCGCCCGCTTCCTCGCCGCCGGCCAGATCGCCGTCGCCCTCGCCCTCCTCATCTGCGGCGCGCTCCTGGTCCGCAGCCAGGACGCGCTCCAGCGCGTGGATGTCGGCCTGCCCATTGCCGAGTTCGACCAGTTCCGCATCGGTCTCCGCGGCGACGCCTACACGGCCAGTCCCGCCCGCCGCGTCCAGTTCTTCGAGCGCCTCCGCGAAAACCTCCTCACGATTCCTGGTGTCCGCGACGTCGGGGTGGCGAGCTTCCTCTTCTCCCGCCCACCCGGCGGCTACACCGGCTTCGTGCAGGAGGGCGACGGTCTCCAACTCTCCGATACGCCCAAGCGCGCCCTCCCCAACTACGTCCTCCCCTCCACGCTCAACGCCCTCGGCTTCCGCCTGCTCGATGGCCGCCTCCTCGCCGACACCGACGACGCCAGCCATCCGCCGGTCGCCGTGATCAGCGCCTCTGTCGCCGCCAAATACTGGCCCGGCCAGTCGCCGCTGGGGAAACGCGTCCGGCTCGACGTCCCCCGCGTCACCGCCTGGGCCGAGGTCGTCGGCGTCGTCTCCGATGTGATCGGCACCGGCGCCGAGCCGCGCGTGGTCGACACGTTTTATCTCACCATCGCGCAATGGACCCCGCCCGGCCTCGGCATGGGCTTCATCGTCCGCCACAGTGGCACCGCGCCCGACGAGCGCCAGCTGCAGCGCGCCGTCGCACAGATCGATCCCGCCATGCAGCTCTTCGCCCATCTCTCGCCCTCGGCGATCTATGCCCGCAGTCTCTGGCAGGTGGGCTTTGTCACGAAACTCGTCGGCGCCTTCGCCCTCATCGCCGTCGCTCTCTCGCTCGCCGGCATCTACGCCGTCAACTCCTTCTTCGTCGCCCGCCGCATCAACGAATTCGGCATCCGCGCCGCCCTCGGCGCCACGCGCCTTGACCTCCTCCAGCTCGTCCTCCGCGACAGCCTGCGCCTCACCGTCGCCGGCCTCGCCGCCGGCGCGCTCCTGGCCTTCGCCGCCAGCCGCGGTCTCACCAACCTCCTCTACAACGTCCCCGCCCTCGACCTCCTCGTTTACACGGCCGCCGCCCTCGCCATGACCCTCGCCTGCGCCGGCGCCACCCTCCTCCCCGCCCGCCGCGCCGCGAAAGCCGACCCCCTCACCGCCCTCCGCGCGGAATGACGAATACCGGATGACGGAGGCCCCCCGCACCGGTCGCCCCCTCGCAATCCGTCCTTCGTCACTAGCCATTAGGCATTGGTCATTCGTCATTCCCCGGTAACCTTTCCCTTCCCGGCGAGTTTTCGGTTGCGCCATGCTTGCCGATCTCAAGTTCGCCCTCCGCCAGCTCGCGAAATCCCCCGGCTTCACCGCCGTCGCCGTCCTCTCCCTCGCCCTCGGCATCGGGGCCAACACCGCCGTCTTCAGCCTGATGAAGGCCGTCCTGCTCGAAATGCTGCCAGTCAGGGCCCCGCAGGAACTCGTCATCTTCAACTGGCTCGCCGAGGAAAACGTCGGCCCTCAGTCCTCCAGCGGCTGGAGCACCACGGAGCCCGGTTCCAACCAGCGCACCAGCACGTCGTTTTCCCTCGCCACCTTCGAGGCGTTTCAAAAACAGCCCGGTCCCCTCTCCGCCGTCTTCGCTTTCGCCCCCACCGGTGGATTCAACGTGATCGTCGATGGTACCGCCGAGATCGCGGGCGGCTGTCAGGTTGCTTCCGGCGGCTATCATCTCGGACTCGGCGTCACGGCCGCCGCCGGCCGCCTTTTCACCCCCGCCGACGACCTTCCTTCGGCCGAGCCCGTCGCCGTGATTTCGTACCGCTACTGGCAGCGCCGTTTCGGTGGCGACCCGGCCGCCATCGGAAAATCCATCACGGTCAACGGCGTCCCCACCATCCTGATCGGCGTCACCTCTCCCTCGTTCAACGGCACGATGCAGGTCGGCGAAGTCACCGACATCACGATCCCCCTCGCCCACGAGACCCGCCTCAGCCGTTCTCCCTACGACAACCGCAAGCCCGGCTATTGGTGGGTCCGCATCATGGGCCGGATGTCCCCCGGCGCCACGCTCGCCCAGGCCCGCGGCGCCCTGGAGGGCGTCTTTCACGAAACCGCGCGCGGCAACGTCAGCGCGAGCACCTGCCCGGCGCGCCCGCCGTCGACCCCGCCACGATTCCCCTGCCTCAGCTCCGCGCCGAGCCCGGCGGCCAGGGTCTCTACGAGGCGCGGCGCAACTACGAGCAGTCGCTGCGGCTCCTCCAGGGCGTCGTCGCCCTCGTCCTGCTCGTCGCCTGCGCCAACGTCGCCAATCTGGCCTCGTGTTCTCCCTCTGGGGGGCGCGGGCCCTCCTTGCCCTGAAGCCGTTTGGCTCCGGCACGCTCGATCTCGACACCTCCCTCGACTGGCGCGTGCTGGGCTTCACCTCCGCCATCGCGCTCGCGACCGGCATTGTCTTCGGCCTCGCCCCCGCCCTCCGCGCCACGCGCCTGAACCTCACCGCCGAGTTCCAGGGCGGCGCGCGCACCCTCGGCGCCGGCTCGCGCTCCGCCCTCGCGAAATCCCTGATGGTCGTCCAGGTCGCCCTCTCCCTCGTGCTGCTCGTCGGCGCCGGGCTGTTCGTCCGCACGCTGCGCAACCTCCAAAACGTCGATGTCGGTTTCAACCGAGAGCAGTTGCTGCTGTTTCAGATCAACGCCGCCGCCAACGGCGCCACCGGCCCGCAGTCCCTCGCCCTTTACGAGCGCATGCGCACCCGCTTCACCACCCTGCCGGGCGTCAACCGCGTCTCGTTCGGCCGCATGCCGACGCTCAGCCAGAACAACTGGACCTCCGGCGTCATGGTGCCCGGCTACGTCCAGACCGAACGCTACGACAGCATCCGCCTGAACGGCGCCGGCCCCGACTACCTCGCCACCCTCGGAATCCCGCTGCTGCGCGGT
Organism: Verrucomicrobiota bacterium; assembly: GCA_026398065.1. Taxonomy (GTDB): domain Bacteria; phylum Verrucomicrobiota; class Verrucomicrobiia; order Opitutales; family Opitutaceae; genus GAS368. The sequence goes on from JAPLTR010000271.1 coordinate 31,856, forward strand.
CGCGATTTCACCGACCGCGATGTCCACGGCGCGCCCAAGGTCGCGATCGTCAACCAGGCCTTCGCCAAAAAATACCTGGGCTCGGAGGAGGAGGTCATCGGCCGCCGCTTCTCCACCGACCGCAAGGCCACGACGCCCGACATCGAGATCGTCGGCCTGATGCGTGACGCGCAGTATTCCCATGTGAAGACGCCCCCGCCGGCCGTCGCGTTCTTTCCCTACGCCCAGCTCAATCCGGACAACGCCGGCATGGGTCATTTCATCCTGCGCTATCAGGGTGGCGAGGCCGCGCTCATCACCGCCCTCCGCGCCGCCGCGCGCGAGATCGACGCCACGCTCCCCATCACCAACATCCGCACCCAGCAGGAACAGCTCGACCGGCTCTTCACCCAAGAGCGGCTTTTCGCGACCCTGTGCAGCCTCTTCGGCGGCCTGGCCCTCGTCCTCTCCGCCATCGGTCTGTACGGCCTCATGTCCTACGCCGTCCACCGCCGCACCGGTGAAATCGGCCTGCGCATGGCGCTCGGCGCGCTCCCACAAAACGTGCTCTCCATGGTCGTCCGCGAATCCCTCGTCCTCGTGCTCGTCGGCGTGGCGGTCGGCGTCGCCGCCTCGCTGGGTGCAACGCGCACCATCGCCAGCCTCCTCTTCGGCCTCTCCGGCACCGACCCGCTCACCTACGGTCTCGTCGCCCTCGGCCTGATCGCCGTCGCGCTCTTCGCCGCCCTGCTCCCGGCCCGCCGCGCCAGCCGCATCGATCCGATGCAGGCGCTGCGCACCGAGTAGCCATCGGTCCCTCGCCGCGGACCTCGCGTCCTTTTACCTTCGATTTCTCCGCCGTTCTCCGCACGTTGGCCGGCAGCCCCATGCCCGCCTTCGCCCTGACCATCTTTACCGGTGCGTTCCTGCTTTTCCAAATCCAGCCCCTCGTCGGCAAATACATCCTGCCGTGGTTTGGCGGCGGGCCGGGCGTGTGGACGACCTGCATGTTGTTTTTCCAGCTGGTGCTGCTCGGGGGCTATGCCTACGCCCACACCGTCAGCCGCCACCTGAAACCGCGCTCGCAGGCGGTCCTTCACACCGTCCTGCTCCTCGCCGCGCTCGCTTCGCTCCCGATCACGCCGGGGGACGCTTGGAAGCCCGCCGCCGGCAGCGACCCGGCATGGCGCATCCTGGCCCTGCTCACTGTCAGCCTCGGGCTCCCGTACTTCGTGCTCTCCGCCACCGGTCCGCTCATGCAGGAGTGGTTTCGCCGCACGGTGCCCGGAGCCTCGCCCTACCGGCTCTACGCCCTCTCCAACGTCGGCTCGCTTCTCGCCCTGATCAGCTACCCGTTCTACTTCGAGACGAATTTCACCCGCCTCGCCCAGGCGCGCTTCTGGTCGTGGGGCCTCGTCTTCTATGCCACATGCTGCGGCTGGTGCGCCTGGCGCCTCTGGCGGACCCCGCCCGTGGCGGAACCCGCCGCGGCTCCCGGCACCACCGGGGACATCGCCCGCCCGACGGCCTCTCAACGCGCGCTCTGGGTGTGCCTGCCCGCGGTCGCCTCAGTACTCCTCCTCGCCGTCACCAACAAGATGTGCCAGGACGTGGCCGTCATCCCGTTCCTCTGGGTCCTGCCGCTCGCGCTCTACCTCCTCTCGTTCATCATCAGCTTCGACAGCCCGCGCTGGTATTCGCGGTTTTACTACACGGTGATGCTGGCCGTGGCGCTCGTGGCGGTGTGTCTCGCCCTGTTTGCCGGCGCCGACATGCCGATTGTCCAGCAGGTCGTGATCTACTCGGCCACGATGGCCGTCGGCTGCATGATCTGCCACGGCGAGTTGTACCGCCTCCGGCCGGATCCCGCCCACCTGACGTCGTTCTACCTCCTGATTTCCGCGGGCGGCGCGCTTGGCGGCCTGTTCGTGGCGCTCGTCGCCCCCGCCGTCTTCAATAATTTCTACGAGATCCACCTCGCCCTCGCCCTGGTGGTGGTGCTGCTGCTCGCCGTCTGCTTCACGGACCGCGCAGCGCTGACTCCCCTCCGCTGGCGCGTGCTCGCCGGCCTCCTCGGCCTCGCCTCGGTCTACGGCCTCGACCGCGCGCTCACTTTCGGTGCGACCTGGGCCCGGTACCGCAGCGACCCCGGTTTCTCCAGGGTCGCGGATTTTTGGTCCGCGTCCCAAGTCGCCGGCCTGCACTGGCCGCTCTGGGTGCTCGCCGGACTCCTGTTCGGACTGGGCTTCGTCCTTCTCCGTCGACGCCCCGCCGCCCTTGACGGCCATCGCGCCACCTGCGCCTTGCTCGGCGCGGGACTGTGCGCCCTCGTGGTCGTCCTCGGCGTGCAGATCAAGAACTCCTCCGCCGGCGCACTCGTGAGCACGCGCAATTTCTACGGCGTCCTCTCCGTTTACGAGTACGACAAGGACCGGCCCGACTCCCACTACTACCTGCTCCAGCACGGTCGGATCACGCATGGCATCCAGTTCGCCGCGCCCGATCGCGAACGGATGATCACCTCGTACTTCGGGTCGCGCACCGGCCTGGGCCTCGCCTTGCGCCAGTTCCCGCGGCAGCAAAACCAGCGGATCGGCCTCCTCGGCCTCGGTGTCGGCACGATCACCGCCTACGGCAAACCGGGCGACTACATCCGCGTCTACGAGATCGACCCGGAGGTGAAACGCGTCGCCGAGAAACCCTTCACCTACCTCGCCCGGAGCTCCGCTCAGATCGAACTCGTCATGGGCGACGGCCGTCTCTCCCTCGAAAACGAGCCGCCGCAGAATTTCGATTTCCTCATCATGGACGCCTTCAGCAGCGATGCCGTGCCCGTTCACCTGCTCACCAAAGAGGCTTTCGAAATCTACACCCGCCACCTCAAGCCGGACGGCGTCATCCTCGTCAACATCTCCAACCGCTACCTCAACCTGCGTCCCGTCGTCGAAAACGCCGCGCGGGAATTTCACTTCGAGTCCCACCACATCGAGTGCGAGGACGGCAGCGACGACGAGGACGAGGGCGCCTGGTGGCTCTACGGCTCGACGTGGATGGTGCTCAGCAAAAACCGGGAGTTCATGCTGAACCCCGCCCTCCGCACGGCCGCGAGCCCCGGCTCGCCGGGTCCCAACGGCATCCCCCTCTGGACCGATGACTACACCAGCATGTTTCGCGTGCTCCAATAACGCCACGACCTCCTCCGTAGGCCGCCCGCTCGCGGGCGCTTTCATCCCCTAGCCATTCGACATTCGTCACTAGTGTAGTGTCCCGCAATTGACTCGGCATAACGGCGGCCGGCCGGCCGGGCCCGACTTCAAGAGCGGTTGCTCGCGGTGGAGGAGCGGGGTTTGGGTTGCGTGGAGCCCGGCTCGATCTGGTCGAGCCGTTGGCGGGCGCGAGCGATTTTTTCGAGGATGGACTCGATGCTGGCAGTCCACACGAAAGGCGCAGGAGCGGCGTTCCAAGCGGTGAGAAACTCGGTGATGGCGCGTTGCAGTTCGCACACGCTGTGAAAGACACCGCGCCGCACGGCCTTTTGGCTGAGTTCGGCGAACCACCGTTCGATCAGATTGAGCCAACTCGAACTGGTCGGGATGAAGTGCAGCACAAACCGGGGATGCCGGGCCAGCCAGCGCCGGACGCGCACGTGGCCGTGCGTGCCATAGTTGTCGAGGATCAGGTGCAGGGCTTTCCCGCTAGGGAACTCGGCATCGAGTCGTTGGAGAAACTTCAAAAACTCCTGGTGCCGGTGCCGAGGATAGCATTGGCCGATCACCCGGCCCTCGACGACTTGCAGGGCGGCAAACAACGTCGTGGTGCCGTGGCGGTGGTAGTCGTGCGTGTAGGTCCCACAGCGACCGGGCTTGAGCGGCAGGCCGGGCTGCGTGCGATCCAACGCTTGAATCTGGCTCTTCTCATCGACGCACAGCACGACCGCGTTCTGCGGCGGCGTCAGGTAGACGCCGACCACGTCGGTGAGCTTCTCCAAGAACTTCGGGTCACGGGAGAGTTTGAAGCTTTTGGTCAGATGCGGTTTGAGCCCGTGATCCTGCCAGGCCCGTTGAATCGTGTTTTTGCTGACCCCTTGCGCGCGGGCCATCTGGCGCGTGCTCCAGTGGGTCGCGCCAGCCGGCTTGGTTTGGAGCGTGGCATCGATCCACTGCCCGACGCGCGCAGCGGTGTAGGAGCGTTTGCGCCCACGCCCGGCGGCAATCTCCCACACACAGCCGATGCCTTGCTCGCGCACCCGCCGTCGCCACAGCGCGGCGGTCTCACGCCGAATCCCCAGTGCGCTCGCGGTCGCCTTGTCGGACTGCCCTTGCGCAGCCCCGCGAATAATCCGGGCACGAAGCACCACCTGCTGCGGCGTCGATCCCGCACGGATCCATTGCTCAAGGCGGATCTGCTCCGCGTCCGACAAAACCACCGGCAAACTTGTTCGCGACATCCGGCCATCCTACCGGCCGAACGCTTATGCCGACTCAATTGCGGGACACTACACTAGTCCTTCGACACTCCTCTGGATGAAACCCACCCGCGCCGCCGCCGTCCGGCCTCGCGCCGTCAAACCCGAGCACCCGCTCCAGTGGCTCGCCGAGCCCCTGCTGGATGAACCGTCCTTCGTCCTCAAGTCGTGGTTCGGCGGCCGCACGATCATGTTGCACGGCCACCACCACCTTTTCCTGACCACGCAGGGTGAGCCGTGGCAGGGCGTGCTGGTCTGCACCTTTAAAGGGCACCACGACAGCCTGCGCGCCGACTTCCCGTCGCTCGCGCCGCACCCCGTGCTGGGCAAATGGCTCTACCTGCCGGAAACCTCCGAGACCTTCGAGGCCGACGCCCGCCGTCTTGTCCAACTCGTCCGCGCCCGCGACCCCCGCCTCGGCATCCCGCCCTCCCCGAAAAAGAAACGCGCTAAAAAGCACGTCCGCTTCGGCGACAAATTGTAGGGGCCCAACTCGCCCGCGCCCCCATCCGCCCCCTCACCGCGCTGCCACAAACGGCTCGATCGCCCGCAGCCCCGCGCCCGCACACGCCGCGTCACGCTGTGCCGGCTCCGCAAACAGATACACCGCGTAGCCGCCAAAGCCGCCGCCGCAGTACTTCCACGCGAGCGCCCCCGGCAGATCCGCCCGCAACTCCGCCATGCCTTCGGCCCGCTGCACCGCATACGACTGCCGCACTGCGTCGGCGAGACCCGCCAGACTGCTTTGCCAGACCGCGTCGCGCGCCGTCGCGCCCGCCCGTGCGATCGCATCGTAGTTCCGCGCCCCGCCGACCATCGCCGGGGTGTCGTGCTCGCTGCCCGTCCAGAGCAGCGCCATGCGCCCGCGCAGGAACTCCCCGCCCGTCTTCACGTCGAGCACCGGGCGCGGACCGCTGCGCCACGCGCACAGTCCCGTCTCGGCGATCACCGCCGGATCCTGCCAGCCCACGCCGAGGTCGAGTTCCGACCCGATGCCATCCTTGCCGTTGAGCAGCGCCCACGCTCCCGAGCCGCCCAGGCCCGCATTGCGCTCGTAGGACCACTCGCGCAACGACACCGTCGGCGAGATCGCACAGTTCACGATGTACGCCCCCGCCCGCGCGAGCCGCGGCACGTCGAGCCAGCCGCCGCCGAAATCCACCCGCAGCGGCGCGACCTCGGGCGCCCGGATGAACTTCACGATCTGCGTCGTCGAGATCGGGGTGAACTTCGGCGGCGTCTTCGGCATCACCACATAGCTAGCCCCCACCTCCGCGCACAGCGCGCGCTTCAGCGGCCCGTACTTGTCGTCGTCCGTCACCGCGAGGATGTTCGGCCGCAGGCGCAAAAAGTGGTCCTTGAAATCGACGCCCTCCTCCTTCCCTTCGCCCACGACGACCTCGTCCACCATCTCCAGGGCCGCAATGAGCGCGCGCTTGTGCTCGTCGGGCAGGGAACTCCGCCGCTGCTTGTGGTGCCAGAGCACGTCGTTCGACGCGAAACACACCGTCAGGTGGTCGCCCAGCGCCCGCGCCTCGCGGAAAAACTGCACGTGGCCCGCATGGAGGATGTCGTAGCAGCCGGAGACAAAGACGCGGATCATGGTGGGTTCGGATCGAAAGGGAGGATCGTCACGCTCTCCGCCCCACCCGCACCCCGTCAACCTGCGATTTCCTCCAAAAATCGTTCTCGTTCCTCGTCATCGTTCTCTTTCGTCAGGCACCCGGGGTCGGCGGAAAACCGAGAACCATCGAAAGCAAGCTGACCGAGGAGCTCCTACCGCGCCCCACCCCGCTCCCGGTACTCCGTCGGCGTCATGCCGGTGCACCGCACAAACGCCCGCGAAAACACCACCGCGCTGCGATACCCCACGCGCGGCGCGATCGCATCGAGCTTGTCCCCCGTGGTCGCGAGCAGCTCCTGCGCCCGCTGTATCCGCATATAGGTGACGTGCTCCATCGGCGTGCGGCCCAGCTCGCGCCGGCACAGCCGCCGCAGGTGTTCCGCGCTCAGCGAACACTCCTTCGCCAGCGTCCCGAGCTTCCACTCCGCCGTCAGGTCGCGCGCCACCGTTTCCCAGAGGGCGCCCACCCGCGACCCGCTCCGCCACGGCCGCGCCCGGCGCCAGGCGAGCCCGTGCGCCAGCGACACCCAATGGCGCACCATGTCCGCCTCACGGTCGCCCTCCCACTCCGCCCGCAGCCCCGCGATCACGCGCCCAAACTCCTCCGCCCCCTGCGCCTGCCGCAGGGGCGAACCCGCCCCGACGAGCGGCTTCGTCCACGGCGCCTCGTCGTACCGCACCCACGCAAACACCCAGCGCTTCCCCGGCACCGCGTGAAACGCATTGAGCACCCGCGGCGGCGCGAGGCACAGCGAGCCCGCCGCCACCCGCTGCCAGCGCCCCTCCAGCCACACGCGTCCCTCGCCTTCGAGGCACGCGAGGAAAAAGCTCCCGGACGGCGCCAGCCGCACGCGGCTGTAGGGCGCATGCACCGTGTCGATCCCCAGCCACGCGATGTGCTGCGTCTTCAGCTCGGGGCACTGTTTCGCGTCCAGCGACCACCGTCGCGTGCGCGCGCCATCGACGGTCGTTTCTTTCCAGATGTGGGGGGGCGTCGGCATGGGCTGAACCGCCCCCAGCACCTGCGCCAACTCCCCCGCCCCCGCAAGCGAATGTGCAAAATCGTCAGTTGAATGTGTGCGATCCGGCCTTGTTCCGCCCCGTGATCGGCCCAAGGGTTCCCTTCCCCGTTCGCGGTTCGCCGAATGCCCACCCCTCGCCTACGCCCGCTTCTCCTCGTCGTCCTCGCGGCGCTCTCCGGTCTCCGCGCCGCCGATACCCCTGCACGGCCCAACGTCCTGTTCATCGCCGTCGACGACCTGAAGCCCATGATCGGCGCCTACGGCGACCGCCTCGCCCGCACGCCGAACCTCGACCGCCTGGCCGCCCGCGGGCTCCTCTTCGAAAACGCCTACTGCAACCAGGCCGTCTGCGCCGCCTCGCGCAACAATCTCCTCGTCGGCTCCCGCTCCACCACCCTCGGCATCTACGGCCTCGCCCTGAATTTCCGCCGCTCCGTCCCCGACGCCGTCACACTCCCGCAGTATTTCATGCGGCAGGGCTACCGGACCGAGGGCATGGGAAAGATTTTCCACGTCGGCCACGGCAACACCGACGATCCCGCCTCCTGGAGCGTCCCGTTCAAAAAGGACAACGTCGTCGACTACGCTCTCCCCGAGAGCACCGACGGCGGCAAGCTCACCCGCGAGGCCGCCCTCTTCAGCAACGCCCAGCCCGGCGTCCCCCTCGGGCAGCTCCCCCGCGGCGCCGGCTGGGAAAACGCCGACCTCCCCGACACCGCCTACGCCGACAGCCGCATCGCCGATCACGCCATCGCGAGCCTGCGCGGCGCGAAGGAAAAGCCCGCCGAGCCCCTCTTCCTCGCCGTCGGCTTCGTCCGCCCCCACCTCCCGTTTTCCGTGCCGAAAAAATACTGGGACCTCTACGACCGCGCCACGCTTCCGCTCGCCGTCCGCCGCACTCCGCCCGACGGCGCCCCCGCGTACGCCGGCAAAACTCTCGGCGAACTCAACCAGTACAAGCCCTTCCCCGAAAATCCCCCACTCTCCGAGGAACTCGAGCGGACCGCGATTCACGGTTACTATGCGAGCGTCTCCTACATGGACGCCCAACTCGGCCGCGTCCTCGACGAACTCGACCGCCTCAACCTCGCCGCCAACACCATCATCGTCCTCTGGAGCGACCACGGCTGGCACCTCGGCGACCACGGCATGTGGACGAAGCACACCAACTACGAGCAGGCTACTCACATTCCCCTCCTGATCGTGGCCCCCGGCGTCACGCGTCCCGGCACCCGCACCACCGCCCTCGTCGAGACCGTCGATCTCTATCCCACTCTCCGTGACCTCGCGCACCTTCCCACCGTCGCCGTCCCGCAGACGCTCGACGGCCTTAGCCTCGTCGCGATTCTCCGCGACCCCGCGACCGCCACGATCCGCGACCACGCCACGCACGCGTACCCGCGCAACGTCCCCGGCCGCGGCGAACTCCTCGGCCGCGCCATCCGCACCGCCCGCTACCGCCTCGTCGAATGGAAAAAGATCGGCGCCCCCGCCGACACCGCCGATCTTGAGCTCTACGACTACGAGACCGACCCCCTCGAAACCAAAAACCTCGCCGCCTCCCAGCCCAAGGTCGTCACCGAACTCCGCGCCATCCTCGCCCGCCAGCCCGAGGCGAAACCCCGCCCCGGTGCCGCCGCCACCCAGCCCAAATAACTCCCCTGCACCCCTCGTCACGTTTCACCCTCCGTCAATAGACATTAGACATTCGTCATTAGTCATTCCATCCCCCTCTCACCATGCCCAACCCTTGGACCGGAAAAGGAAACCCTTACACGCGCGAGGAAGTGCGCGCCCGCCTGCAGGCGACGCTCAACAAGGGCGACGCCATCATTGCCGCCGGTGCCGGTACCGGCATCAGCGCCAAGTTCATCGAGAAGGGCGGCGCGGACCTCATCATCATCTACAATAGCGGCCGCTTCCGCATGATGGGCCACGGCTCCACCGCCGGCATGATGGCCTACGGCGACGCCAACGCCATCGCCATGGAGATCGGCGAGTATGAGGTGCTCCCCGTCGTCGAGGAAGTCCCCGTCATCTGCGGCGTCCACGCCACCGACCCGCGCCGCCGCATGTGGCACTGGCTCGGCCAGGTGAAGGAGATGGGCTTCTCCGGCGTGAACAATTTCCCCACCCACACCATCGTCGACGGTCATTTCCGCGGCGTCCTCGAGGAGACCGGCATGTCCGTGAAAAAGGAATACGAGATGATCGCCCTCGCGCGCCGCATGGACCTCTTCTCCATCGTCTATGTCGGCAGCCCCGAGGAGGCCATCGAGATGGCCAAGGCCGGCGCCGACGCCATCATCGCCCACGTCGGCACCACCGTCGGCGGCAGCATCGGCGTGACGAGCGCCGTCGTCAGCTGGGATCACACCATCAAGCGCACGCAGGACATCATCGACGCCGCCTCGACCATTCGGAAGGACATTTTCTTCCTTTGCCACGGCGGCCCCATCAACACCCCCGACGACGCCCACCGCGTCATCTCCGCCACCACCTGCGACGGCTTCGTCGGTGCCAGCAGCCTCGAACGCATGGGCGTCGAGGAATCCCTCACCAACCTCACCCGCAAATTCAAATCCCTGAAGCGCAAACCCGCCGCGAAATCCTGAGTTCCCTTGGGTCGCAGAGAACACAGAGAAGGCACCGAGCCCACCGAGAATTCGTGTGTCTCTCCGTGATCTCCGTGCCTCCTCCGTGATCTCCGTGTCGAAAACATAAATTCCCCATGTCGTCCCCCGCCGACCGCCGCTTCGTCCAGATCGCCGACGCCCTCCGCGAGCCCAACGCCTGGACCAACAACGAGTGGCTTTGCCGTCCCGACCTCGTGTCCGCCGAGAAGCTCCTCCTCGTCCGCGCCAATATGGACCCGATGCACTGCCATCCTTTCCACTATCACCCGCACCGTGAGGAGATCATCTATGTGGTCTACGGTCGCGCCGAGCAGTGGGTCGGTCAGGACTACCGCATCCTCGGTCCCGGCGAGATGGCCCACATCCCCGCTGGCACGATCCACGCCACCTACAACCCCCACGCCGAGCCGCTCGTCTTTCTCGCGATGCTCTCCCCGGCCAAGCTCCCCGATCCCCTCGCCGCCGCCCCCGACCCCTGCGACGTTTCCTCTCAGGAACCCTGGGCCAGCCTCCGCCGCGGCCTGAAGCCCTGCGTCACCCGTTTCTGACCCTCTTCCCAGTCCCCTCCGTCTCTCCGTCTCTCCTGCGCGCCTCGCGCACCCCACCCCATGAAACGCCTCCTCGCCCTCGCCACCGTCTGCGTCCTCGCGCTCGCGTCCGCCCTCTCCGCCGCCGACGCCCCGCTCCGCGTCTTCATCCGCTCCGGTCCCAAGTCCCACGGCCCCGGCCAGCACGACCACCCCCGCTTCCTCGCCGACTGGGTCCCGCTGCTCAATTCCCGCGGAGCCGTCGCCAGCGGTGGCAACACGTTTCCCTCGGCCGCGCAACTCGCCGAGACTGACGTCCTCGTCATCCACGCCCAGGAGGGCGGCAACATCACCGGCGACGACCGCACGAACCTCGAGGCCTACCTCAAGCGCGGCGGCGGCCTCGTCGTGATCCACGCCGGCGCCGTCTCCCGCGACCCCGACTGGTACAAATCCATCCTCGGCGGTTCGTGGCGCTTCGGCACCACCAAGTGGCTCGAGGCCCCGATGCACCTCTATTTCATCGACCGCGCCCACCCCATCACCCGCGACGCGTCTAACTGGCAGATGGACGACGAGATCTACTATGACATGGACCTCTCGCCCGACGCCCACGTCCTCGCCACCGCCTACACGCCCAAAGCCATCGACACCGGCGGCCGCGGCAACAAGGAGGCCCAGGCCCGCGCCGCCGAAGCCGTCGCGAAAAACAAGGCCGTCAACATCTACGACATCCAGCCGCAGCTCTGGACCTACGAGCGCACGATCGACGGCGGCACGCGCCCCTACCGCGCCTTCGTCTCCCTCCCCGGTCACCTCTATGTGAATTTCAACCGCCCCAACTACCGCGCCATCCTCCTCCGTGGCATCGCGTGGGCCGGGCAGCGCAAAAACGCCGACGAACTCTGCCGCGGCGACGAACTCGGCGAAGCCCTGCGCTACCCCGAAGGCGGCCCCACCGCGCCGTCGAAGGCCGCCGCCAAGATCGAGGTTCACCCCGACTTCAAGCTCTCCCTCGTCGCCTCCGAGCCCCTCATCAACAAGGTCATGAACATCGATTGGGATGAAAAAGGCCGCCTCTGGGTCTGCGAGACCCCCGAGTATCCCAACGGCCGCCGCAAGCCCAACACCGCCATCTGGAAGGACAGTGGCACGCTCAAGCCCTTCGTCCCCGAGCGCGACCCCGAGGACAGCATCTCCATCCTCACCGACACCAACGGTGATGGCATCATGGATACGAAGAAGGTCTTCGCCGACAAACTCGAGCTCGTCACCAGTTTCGTCCTCTACAAGACCGGCGTCATCGCCGCCACCTCGCCCGACATCTGGCTGCTGGAGGACACCAACGGCGACGGCGTGTGCGACAAGCGCACCAAGCTCTACACCGGCCTCGGCATCAACGACACCCACGCCGTCATCAACAATCTCCGCTGGGGCCACGACGGCTGGATCTACGCCACGCACGGCTACAGCCGCGGCGATGTGAAGTCCGGCGACGGTACCAAGTCCTTCGGCCCCGATGGCAGCGGGGTCGTGCGCTTCAAGCCCGACGGCTCGGCCTTCGAGCAATACTCCAGCCGCAATGGCAACACCTGGGGCCTCGACATCACGTGGGACGGCCAGGTCTTCTGGACGCAGCCCACCAGCGGCACGGTGTTCTTCCACACCGTCCTCCCCGAGAGCGTCCTCGCCAAGGGCAAGCTCCCCGGCGTCACCTCGTGGAAGGGCATGATCACCAATCAGCGCACCTATCCGAAGATGGAGTGGCCCGAGCAGGCCTATGTGCAGATCGACCAGGTCGGCCGCTTCACCGCCGCCGCCGGTTGCGCGATCTACGAGGGCGGCGCGTGGCCCGACAAGTGGAACTACAGCTACTTCACCACCGAACCCACACTCAACATCGTCCACCACGAGTTCGTCCGCCGCGACGGCGTCAGCTATTCCGTCGAAAAGGAAAAGGGCCGCGAGGAGACCGAGTTCATGCGCAGCACCGATCTCTGGTTCCGCCCGATCGAAAACCGGGTCGGCCCGGACGGCGCGCTCTACGTTGTCGATTTCTATAACCAGGCCGTGATCCACAACGACACGCGCGGACCGCAGCACAGCCCCGCCAACGCCGCCGTCCGCCCCGACCGCGACCACTACTTCTCCCGCATCTGGCGCGTGCAGCACAAGGACGCGAAGACCCTCCCCGCCGTCGCCCTCGACCGCACCAACCTCGCCAGCCTCATCCAGACCATCGAGACGAGCCCCAATACGCCCACGAAAAAACTCGCCCTCCGCCTCGGGCATGAGAACTTCCCCGGCGACGCCCGTCTCAATGCCGTCACCCCCAAGATGGGCAGCCCCGCTTTCGCGCGCTACTATGCCGCCAGCGTCGCCTCGACCCCCGCGCAGCGCGCCGCGATCCTCGCCGAGTTCGCCGCCGCCTCCGATGACTGGACGAAGTCCGCCCTCATCGCCGGCGCGACCGAGCACGCCACCGACTTCGTCACCGACGCTCTCGCGAGCAAAGCCGACGCCGCCGCGCTGAGCGCTTTTGTCACCGCGCTCGCTCCGGCCATCCCGCCCACCGACGCCGGCCGCCTCGTTCAAGCCGCCTCCGCGCAGCCCGGCCCGCTCGGTGCCAGCCTCCTCCGTGGCCTCGCCCAATCCGGCACCGCCCTCCCTGCACTCGATGCCCCCACCACCGCGGCGCTGAAGACGCTCCTCGCCGCCCCCGAAACCGCCGCCAGCGCCCTGCTCCTCACCGCCAGGTGGGACAAGGCAGGCACTCTCGCCGACACCATCACGCAAACCGCGCGCCGCCTCCTCACCGACATCGCCGACGCCAAGGCCTCCGATGCCCGCCGCGCCGAGATCGCCACCGCCCTCGTCGCGCTCCCCATCTATCGCGCCGAAGCCCTCGCCAAGATCGGCGCGCTCCTCAGCGACCCCGCCGCTTCCGACGCGACCAAGGCTCCGCTCCTCGCCACTGTTGGCGAACTCGCCGGTCGCGAGGCCGCCGACGTGCTCATCACCGCCTATGTCCAGACGAAGTCCCCCGCGATCTTCGAGCAGTTGCTAAAGCGTCAGGAGACCGCCCTCGCCGTGCTCGCCGCGCTCAAGTCCAACCGCCTCACCCCCGCCGCCATCGGTCCCGCCAACATCGCCCGCCTCCGGACCCATCCCAACAACCGCGTGGCCAGCGAGGCCGCCGCCGTCCTCGGCGCCGCCAACGCTGGCTCCAAGGAAAAGGACGCCCTGATCGCCAAGCTCCTCCCCGAAATCCAAAAGCCCGGCGATGTCGCCAACGGCCGCGAGCTCTTCGCCACCGCCTGCGCCATCTGCCACAAGTTCGGCGATGTCGGCCTGCGCGACGTCGGTCCCCCGCTCGCGGGCATCGGGGCACGCAGTGCCACCGAGTTGCTCACCTCCATCGTCGACCCCAACCGCCAGGTCGAACCCAACTTCTGGCAGTGGAACATCACGACGAAGAAGGGCGAGACCTTCGCCGGCGTGATCATCTCCGAGACCACCGCCAGCCTCACCGTGCGTAACCAGGGAGGTGATACAGAAATCAAGACCGCCGACATCGCCACGCGCGAAAACACCCGCCGCTCCCTCATGCCCGAGGGCTTCGAAGGCCTCGGCGCCCCCGTGCTCCGCGACCTCATCGCCTACCTCGCCGCCAGTTCGACCGCTCCGCTCGCAGCCACCGCTTCGCCCGGCGCCGTTTCGACCCCCGACCTCACCCCCAAGGCCGGCGGCCGCGGCGACGCCCCGCTCCCCGAGCCCACCCCGATCGTCTGGGAGCCCCGCAAGACCCGCGTCCTCCTCATCGGCGGCGGCAGCTCGCACAAGTTCGGCGAATTCTTCGGCAAGGCCGACAGCGCCACCCTCCGCGCCGCCGGGTACACCGTGAACTACACCGAGGACCGCGATCAGGCCACCACCAACCTACCTCAGGCCGATGTCGCCGTGATCAGCGTGAACCGGAAATTCTTCGACACGCCCGCGTACCGCAAAGCCCTCTTCGCCTTCGCCGCCGCCGGCAAGGGCATCGTCATGCACCATCCCGGCACCTGGTACGGTTTTGCCGAATGGCCAGAGCTCAACGCCCAGATCGTCGGCGGCGGCGCCCGCGGACACGACCGCATCGCGAAATACTCCGTCAACGCCCTCAAACCCGCCCACCCGATCCTGCAGGGCGTGCCCGCCACCTTCGAGGTCGAGGACGAGCTCTACTACATCAACGCCGAGCCCGACAAGATCCCCGCCGGCACCTCTCCCATCGAGGTCCTCGCCGAGACCTCGCCCTCCGTGAAATACAAAGCCCCGCACCCCGTCGTGTGGGTCACGAAGCACCCCACCGCCCGCATCGTTGGTCTCACCATCGGCCACGACGAGCGCGTCCACGGCCTCGATCCCTTCAAGACCCTCCTCGTCAATTCCGTGAAGTGGGCGAGCGGAAAATAATCCGGCCGGTTCCCCTCGGTATCAGACTTCACCACCGAGGCCCGGAGCCGCAGGAATGATCGTCGACCCTGCGGTCTTTTCGCTGTGCCTCCGTGTCTCTGTGGTTCAGCTTAATCGACCATGCCTACCATCGCCGTCCTCGGCACGTTTGACTCCAAAGGACCCGAACATGCGTTCATTGCCGAAGCTCTGCGCCGCGGCGGGTTTGGGACGCTTCTGATCGACGTCGGCAGCCTCGACGCCCCCACGCTCACGCCCGACATCCCGCGCGCCGAGATCCTCGCCGCGCTCAACGCGCCCGACACCGCCGCCATCCTCGCCCGCCGTGACCGCGGCGAATGCGTCACTCTCATGGCCCGCGCCGCCGCCGCGTGCGTCAAGGCCCTCCACCTTGCCGACCGGATCCACGGAATCATTTCCCTGGGCGGCGGCGGCGGCACGGCCATCGCCACCGCCGCGATGCGCGCGCTTCCCATCGGGTTTCCGAAGCTCATGGTCTCCACGCTCGCGAGCGGCCAGACCGCCCCCTACGTCGGCACCACCGACATCACGATGATGCCCGCCATCGTCGACGTCTCCGGCCTCAACCGCGTCTCGCGCGCCATCTTCACCAACGCCGCCGGCGCCATCGCCGGGATGGTCACCGCCCACACCGCCTTTCTCTCCGCATCTTCCGATCACTCCCCGGGCGCCCATTCCTCGCCCGACCGTCCCCTGATCGTCGCCAGCATGTTCGGCAACACCACCGCCTGCGTCACCGAGGCCAAGCGTCTCGTCGAGGCCGCCGGCTACGAAGTGCTCGTCTTCGCCGCCACCGGCAACGGCGGCCGCGCGATGGAGTCGCTCATCTTGAGCGGCCTCGTCGCCGGCGTCCTCGATATCACGACCACCGAGTGGGCCGACGAACTCGTCGGCGGCGTCCTCACCGCCGGCCCCACCCGCCTCGACGCCACCGCGCAGGCCAAAATCCCCGCGATCGTCGCCCCTGGCTGCCTCGACATGGTCAACTTCGGCGTCCCCGCCAGCGTCCCCGCCCAGTTCGCCGGCCGCACCTTTTACCCGCACAACCCGCAGGTGACGCTCATGCGCACCACCCCCGCCGAATGCACCGAGCTCGGCCGCATCCTCGCGGAAAAGATCAACCGCTACACCGCCCCCGTCACCGTGCTCATCCCGCGCCGCGCGCTCAGCCTGATCAGCGCACCCGGCCAGCCCTTCCACTCCCCCGCCGCTGACGACGCCCTCTTCACGTCGCTCCGCACCCATCTCCGCCCCGACATTCCCGTCATCGAGCACGACGTCGAGATCAACGACCCCGTCTTCGCCCGCGCCTGCGCCGCGGCGCTCCTCGCCCACCTCACCCCTCCGCCCTGATTCGCCGCCATGCGCCTACCCCTCTACCCCGTCGTCCTGCTTGCCTTCCTTTCCCTGGTCCCCGCGCTCCGCGCCGAACCCAAAACCCTCTTCGACGGCCGCACCCTCGCCGGCTGGGAGGGCGACTCCAAATGGTGGCGGGTCCAGGACGGCCTCCTCACCGGCGGTTCCACCACGAAGAAGATTCCACGCAATTTCTTCCTCGCGACCGTCGCCTCGTACCAAAACTTCGACCTTCGCCTGAAGCTCAAACTCACCGGCGATCCCAAGACCGGCATGATCAACAGCGGCGTGCAGATCCGCAGCCTGCGCGTCCCCGACAACACCGAGATGTCCGGCTACCAGGTCGACGCCGGCGCCGGCTACTGGGGCACCCTCTACGACGAATCGCGCCGCAACAAGGGCATCGCCGCCTCCGCCAACCCCGGCGCCGTAAACGCTGCCGTGCGCCCCGACGATTGGAACGACTACCGCATCCTCGCTGAGGGCCCGCGCATCCGTTCGTGGATCAACGGCGTCGCCGCCCTCGACTACACCGAGGCCGACCCCGCCATCGCGCTCGATGGCCACCTCGCGATCCAGATCCACAGCGGCGGCATCGCCCTCGTCCAGGTGCGCGACATCGTGATCGAGGAGCTTCCGCCCACGCCCGACGCGCCGACATGGGACAAGGTCGGCCATCCCAAGCCGCGTCCGCCCGTCGCCCCAAAGTCCGCCGCCCCCGCTCCCTCGTCCCCGGCCACCACCCCGGCTCTGCCCGGCCGCGACCTCACCTACAACGCCATCACCACCGGCCCGCGTTCGCCCGAGGAGGAGCGTCTCTCCTTCACGCTCCCGCCCGGTTTCGAGATCGAGCTCGTCGCCGCCGAATCCGAGGGCCTCGGCAAATTCGTCAACGTCACTTGGGACGCCCGCATGCGCCTCTGGTCGATGACGGCCCTCGAATACCCCGTCGACGGCAACGAGCAAAAGGCCGCCTCCGACGCCCTCTTCGCCGCCGGGGGCCGCGACAAGGTCGTGGTCTTCGACGCGCCCTACGCCACCCCCGCACCCGGCCGCGCCGCCGTCACCACCCCGCCGCGCATTTTTGCCCAGGGTCTCGTGATGCCCCTCGGCGTCCAGCCCTATCAAGACGGCGCCCTGGTCCAGTACGGCACCGACATCCGCTTCTACCGCGACACCGACGCCGACGGCCGCGCCGACCGCCATGAGGTCATCCTCACCGGCTTCGGTACCCAGGACTCGCACCTGTTTCCCCACCAGTTTCTCCGCCAGCCCGGCAGCCAGATTTTCGTCGCCCAGGGACTCTTCAACTACTCGAAGGTCCGCCGGCCCGACGGCCGCCCGTTCGCCGACGGCTCCACAGAAATCGCGTTCAACCAGTGCAAGCTCGGTCGCTTCACGCCCGACGGCGCCCAGTTCGAGAGCCTCACCGCCGGCCCCAACAACATCTGGGGCCTCGTCACCTCGCGCGAGGGCGAGACGTTTTTTCAGGAGGCCAACGACCAGGGCTACCCCGTCATGCCCTACGAGCCCGGCGTCTGGGTCACCACCGGCTCGAAAGACCGCCTCCGCCCCTACCAGCCCCTCATGCCCCCGCCGCTCGCCCCCGCGCAGATGGGCGGCACCGGCCTCAGCGGCCTCGCCCTCGCCGAGGACCGCGACGGGCTCTTTCGCCGTATCGGAGCACCCGATACCGACCGCTCGGCAAAGGTCTTCTTCCTCGCCAATCCCATCACCAACATCGTCAACGCCGTCCGCGCGATCGCCGAGGATGGCCGCTACCGGTTCGAAAAGCTCCCCGACTTCCTCACGACCACCGACAAATGGTTCCGCCCTGTCGCGATCCACTTCGGCCCCGACGGCGCGCTCTATCTCGTCGACTGGTACAACAAGATCATCTCGCACAACGAGGTCCCGCGCACCCACCCCGACCGCGACAAAACCCGCGGCCGCATCTGGCGCATCCGCCACCGCGACCAGCCGCGCACCACCCCGCCCGATCTCACCCGTCTCGATGACCGCGCGTTGGTCGCCCAGCTCGGCGGACCCAATGCCCTCGTGTCCCGGCTTGCCTGGCTTGAGCTCACCGACCGCCGTGCCACCGCCATCGCGCCCGACCTCGCCCAACTCGCGGCCGACCGCTCCGCGCCCACCGACCGCCGCCTCGCCGCCCTCTGGGCGCTCGAAAGTCTCCAGCCCATTTCGACTTCGCTTCTCCTCACGCTCGCCGCCGATCCCGCGCCCGCCCTCCGCCACGAGGCCGCCCGCCTCGCCGCCGCGCACCCACGGCCCGAGTCGGAATTTGTCTCGATCGCCACCCCGCTCGTCGCCGATGCCAGCCCTGCCGTGCGCGGCGCCCTCGGCGACGCCCTTCGTCGCGTGCCGCACGCCGGCGCGCCCGTCATGCTGCTCGCGGCCCAGCTCGGCCGCGAAGCCCTCCCCACCGCCTTGCCCTGGCCGCGCTACGAACGCGAATTCGAGCGCTACCTCGCCCGCTGGGCCATGGAGCTGAATCCCGCCTCCACGCAGGCGCTGCTGCAGTCGCCCGCCGGTCGCGCCCTGCCCCTCGAAAACCGCGTCCTCGCCACCCTCGCCCTCGGGGGCAAGGACGCCGCCACCGGTCTCGCCCGCCTCACGCCCGAGCTCGCGCGGCCCCTCGGCGACGAGGAGGTCCGGACCCTCGCCGCCCACTTCGCCGAGCCCGCCGTCCGCGACGCCCTTTCCCAATCCCTCGCCTCGCCCGCCACCCGCTCATCCGTCCTCCGCGCCCTGCTCTCGCTCCGCACCAGCCTCGATCCGACTCCTCTCACCGCGGCCCTCACGTCCGCCGCCCGCGCCCTTCTCACGGGCCCCACTCCCGCCGATGCCACGCTCGGCGCCCAGGTCGCCGGGGCGTTCAAGCTCGCCGCCGCCGAACCCGAACTCACCGCCCTCCTCACCTCGCTTGAAGATCCGAAATCTAAAGCCGAAAATTCCCCCGCCCTCGCCGCCCTCCGGGCCCTCCGCGAAAACGGCCTCGGCCCGGTCGCCACGTTCGAACGCCTCGCACGCACCGCCGACGCCATCACCCGCGACGAGGCGCTTGCTGCGCTCGCCGCCTCCCGCGCTCCGGATGCGCCCGCGCGCCTCGTCCAACTCCTCCCGGCGCTCACCACCTCCCAACGCGGCACCGCGCTCGACCGCCTCGCCGGCACCGCCACCGGTGCCGCCGCCATTGTCGCCGGTCTCCGCGCCCAGACCGTCGCCAAAGCCGACGTCGGGGTGAGCACCGCCGACAAGCTCCGCACCCTTCTCCCCACCGACCCCACGGTCGCCGCCCTCTGGCAGGAACTCGGGGGCGACGCCCAGCGCGCCCTCCGGCTCGACGGCGCCAATGGCGACTTCTCCGCCACGCAACTCACACTCGCCGGTCCGTTCACCGTCGAATGCTGGGCCAAGCTCGACCCCGGCATCAACAACCTCGACTCACTCCTCAGTGCGCCCGGTCACGTCTCGGTCAATTTCCACGCCGCCCAGTTCCGCGTCTGGATCGGCGACGGCACCAATGACATCGTCGTGGCCAGGAAGAAAACCGTCCCCCACGTCTGGACCCACTACGCCGTGACGCGCGACGCCCAGGGCCTTTTCCGCCTCTATCTCAACGGCGAACTCGACGCCACCAGCACCGCCGCCAATCCGGCGACGCTCGACCACCTCGACCTCGGCCGCACCAATCCGAAAAACGGCGGCACCGCCGGCTGGCTCGCCGAGTTCCGCGTCTGGAACGTCGCGCGTTCCCCCACCCAGATCCGCGAGACCTTCGACCGCAGCTTCGCCGACCCCGCCGCCCGGCCCGCCGGTCTCACCCACGTCTTCACCGGCGCCAGCTGGGGGCCCCTGAACGGCCACGCCCGCGTCGATTTCACCGACGACGCCCCGGCGCTGCTCACGGCGGCCGAGGCCGCCGTGCAGGAGCAAAAATTTGCCCGCTTCCGCGCGCTGGCCAACACCCGCGGCAACCCCGATCAGGGCAAAGTCCTCTTCACCACGATCTGCCTCGCCTGTCACCAGCACGCCGGCAAGGGCGGCCAGATCGCGCCCGCGCTCGACGGCGTCGGCAACACCGGCGTCGAAGCCCTCCTCCGCAACATTCTCACCCCGAGCGCCGCGATGGAAAGCGCCTACCGCACTTTCCGCGTGGTGCTGAAAGATGGCAGCGTCCGCGACGGCTTCCTCGCCGAGGAGTCCCCCGAGGCCCTCGTCCTCCGCACCCCCGGCGCCGAGGACCGCCGCATCGCCCGCGCCGACATCCGCCAGACCGGCTACCTCCGCCGCTCCCTCATGCCCGAGGGCCTCCTCGAAAGCCTCCCGCCCGAACAAGTGAGCGACCTCTTCGCGCACCTGAAGTCGCTCCGGTAACGACCGGCGGCCCGCGCTTGCCTCGCCGCGTCGCAACGGCCCGAATCCTCCCCATGAGCGAACCCGCCGCGGCCCCCTTTTCCGCGCCTGCCTTTCTCCCTTGGTGGCGCCGCCCCGGCCTCCTGATCGCCGCGGTTGCCCTCGTTGCTTCCGCCCTGGCCTTTGGAACGACGCTCGGCGGCTATTTCCTCGGCGACGACTTCGGTTATGCCTCCCGTTTCTTCAATCTGCCCTTCTCGGCCTGGCCGCGGCTCTTCGTCAACGAATGGTCCGAGGGCATCTGGGGCCTCCAGTTGCGCGAACTCCGTCCGTTGACCGCGCTCAGCCTGATGATCGACGCCCATCTCTGGGGCGGCAATGCCGTCGGTTTCCGCGTATCGAATCTCCTGATTCATTCCCTCAGCGCCGCCCTCGTCGGTCTGATCGCCTGGCGCGCCTCGGGCCGAGCCCTCGCCGTCGGCCTTGCCGGTGCGCTGCTCTTCGCCGTGCATCCGGCGCATGCCGAGCCCGTCCTGTGGATCACCGGTCGCGTGGACATGGTCGCGACGCTGTTCTACCTCGCGGGCTGCTACGCCTTTCTACGCTACCGCGAGACCGCCCTCGCCCGCTGGTCCGTCGCCCTCGCTGCCGCGTACGCCGCCGCCGCCTTCTCCAAGGAGTTCGGCCTCACCCTCCCGATCATGCTCCTGGTCGCCGACCTCGTCTGGCGTCCGGGCCGGGCCCCGTCGTCGGCTCGCCCGTGGAAGAATCTCCTCGTTCCCTACGGCGCCTGCGCTGCGGTGTTTGTCATCTACTATTTCTGCCGGCGCGCTGCGTTCGGCCCGGGTGGCACGGGCGCCGCGCTCCCTGATTTCGCCAGCACCGCGTTTCACGAACAGTTCGCCCAGCGCCAGCTCACGTATCTCGGCCATCTGTTTCCGCCGCTCGGCACCTGGTTCGCCGAGGGCACGCCCCTGCTCGCCCAGCATGCCGTGCGCACGCTCCTGATCGTTGTCGCAGTCGTGACGCTCGCGCTCATCACCTATCTCTGGTCACGACGACGTCGTCGCCACGCTTCCGCCCCCTCCGCCCCGCCCACCTCTGGCGGCGTGTTCTTCGGTCTCGGCTGGTACCTCGTCGCCACGCTGCCGCTTGTCATCACCTACGTCTCCGCGCGGCACCTCTATCTCGCCTCCGCCGGTGTCTGCGTCGCCTTCGCCCTCCTGCTCCACACGCTCTTTCGCGTCCGCACGGTCTTTGCCCTCGCGACCGTCGCCCTCGCCGCCCTGTTCAGCCACCGCCTGACCCAGACCAGCGACCCATGGCGCGACGCCGGCCGCCGCTCCCACGAGGTCGCCCGCGAACTCGCCTGGGTCGCCGCGCACGCCAAGCCCGGCGCCGCCGTGTTCATCGACCTCCCGCCCAGCATCCGGGGTGCCTTCTTCTGGGAATGGGCCACCCCCTTCGCCCTGCGCCCGCCCTTCACCTCCGAGCCGCTCGACGCCCGGTTCGTCATCCTCGAGGACATGGCGACCCATTTCGACTGGGAGCGCTGGCACCAGCGCCCGGTTTTCGCCAAGCTCGCCACCATCACCGAGGAGAGCTGGCTCATCCAGTCGTTCGACGCCGAACCGACCCGCCGCCTCGCCCTGCCCGCGGCCAGGATCCGCGCCGCCGCGCCGCCGTTCATCGCCGCCCCCACCACGCCGCACCAGCACGTCGCGTGGCGCAAATTCCTCGAGCGCGCCACCGCGCCCTGATCACGCCCCCCCTCGCGCTCCCCTCCGGCTCCGCCGCCAGCCGCACCGTATTCAAAAATCAAACACACCCTGTTCGCCGGGGCTTCACCCTCCTGATCGCGCGCGAGGCGCCTCCGCCCTCAGTGCGCCGCCAGCCAGTCGCGCACGCGCGGGTTGAAATCCCCGATCCGCTCCCAGTGAAACGCATGGCCCGCGCCCGCGTACAGGTGCAGCTCCGCGCCCGGGATGCCGCCCGCGACTTCCTCCGCCATCCAGCGCGGCGTGAAGATGTCCGCCTCGCCGCCGATCACGAGCGCCGGCACCCGGATCTTGCCGAGCTCGCGCACGGTGTCGTGCCCCAGGCACGCCGCCGCCTGGGCCTCGAGTGCGTGGAGCGGCTGCGGCGCCGCGCCCTCGGCCGCCTGCTTGCGCCCGTCCATCAGACCCGCGAGCCCCGCCGCGTCGTCCCACGTCGGCTTCGAGAAGATCAGGAGCTGGATGTACGTCATGAACTCCTCCGGCCGCAGCCGCGCCTTGATCGCCATCATATGCTCGAACACCCCGCGCGCGTACGCGTCGCACCGCGCCCACGGGCACATCAGCACCAGCGAGCGCACGCGCCCCGGATGCCGCAGCGCGAGCTGCTGTGCGATGATGCTGCCCATCGAACAGCCCACCACGCGCACCTGCTCCAACCCGAGCGCATCGAGCAACCCGACGAAGTCGTCCGCCATCATCGCGCTCGTGTACGGCCCCGCCGGCTTGTCCGTCAGGCCCACGCCGCGGTTGTCGGGCAGGATGCACCGGAAACTTTTCGCCCAGAACTCCGCGTGCTTCTCCCACACCCCGCCGGGCGCGGTGATGCCCATGATGAGCAGCACCGGCTCGCCGGCGCCGCGCTCCTCATAGTACAGCCGGATTCCGTTGGTCGTGACGTGGGGCATGGCAAAAAATCGTATCCAGTTTAATATTACAATCGGGGTGTCACATTCCGCCTTCCGCCACCCTCACCGCTTCAGCGCCGGGATCAGTGTTTCGCGGATCCACTTCCCGTCGTGCGTGGTCACGCCGTCCGGGTCCTCGACGGCCTGCGCCGCCTCGTCCTCGCAGACGATCCAGCCCGCGTACTTCCGGTCGAGCAGCCACTGCGTGATGCCCACGAGGTCGACCTTGCCCTCGCCCATCAGCGCAAACTCCGGCTGTCCGTCCCAGTCCTTGAAGTGCACCAGGTTGATCATCTCGGCGTACTCGCGCATCTTCGCGAGCGGGTTCATGCCGCCGTTCGCCATGTGGCCCACGTCCGGCGTCCAGCCCGTGACCGAGCGGTCGAGCCGCTCCAGGATCGCGCGGTAGTCCGACTCCGTGCGGTTCGTCGAGTGGTGCGGCGAGTTCGGATGGAAACTCGCCGGCACGCCCGCCTTCGCCGCGCGCCGCGACACCGTGTTGAGGTTCGCGACGAGGTTCTTCTGGCGCTGCTCCAGGTCGTGCCGCCCCTCGGGCATCTGCACCGTGCACAGCGTCGCGCCCGGGAAACGCTTCAGCAGCGCGATCGTCGCGTCCGCCTGCTCGCGCTCACTGGCCGTTTCCTCCGGTCCGTTCCACGACAGCACGAGCGCGATCGCGGCGAGGTCCAGCCCCGCGTCCTTCAGCGCCCGCTCCAGTTTGTCCGCGTTGAAATACTCGCCCATCCACCCGTGGCTCGGTGAGAAGCCCTGGAAGCCCGCCTTCGCGGTGACTTCGATCATGTGCCCGATCCGCCCCGCATGGGCGCGACCCGAGTCTTTCATGAACCACGTGTAAGTTTCAGCGCCGAAGCGGAAGGGGAGGGGTGACATAAGAAAAAGCTCCGCCGATTCAGCGCGCGATCCGCCGCGATTCAACCCGGATGTGGCCTCGCCCCGCACAATCCTCCGCCGCCTGCCCTCTGCCCCCGCCCATCCCACCGCCTTCACGTCGGCTCCCTCCGCCCCGTCCCGCCTCCCCTCGCACGTATGACATGCTCCCGCCGCGTTTCCCAAAAGTGGGAAATCCGCATTCCACAAACGAACCCCCAGCCGCCATCCGCTCCTTTCATGTAAATTTCTAGTCATTGCTAATCATCCCCTTAAACAGAATCGCCCGCTACGGCACAGCCGTTGCTAAACATCTGGCGCGCATCCGCTCCCGCCATGAAAACCTTCCCGCTGACTTCCGTGTTTTTCGCCGCCTCACTGCTCCTGCCCCTCCTCGGTGGCGATACGTCCGATTGCTCGGCGGCCGTGTCCGCGCTGAAATCCGTCGCGGCCCGCGCCGGAATGGCCCGCGCCGAGTCCGCGCCCGCCAAGGCCCCTCCGGCCCTCGCGCCCGAGACTGCCCGGCCGCCGGCCGCCGCCGCGCCACGCGCCGAGGCCCCGCGCCCCGCCCGCCGCGACCGCCCCGCCCACCGCTTCATGTAAGGCCCACGCACGCTCCCCGGCTTCTTCCCGCGTATTCTCGTCATCACCTTTCCCGCCCGCTGCTCCCGTCCGCCGTCCGCCCCATGATCCAACTCCGCCACGTCGACCGCGTCTATCCTCTCAAAGGCGGACCCTACTACGCTCTGCGCAACATCAACCTCGAGGTCGCCGAGGGCGATTTTCTCTCGATCATGGGCCCGTCCGGCTCGGGCAAATCCACCCTTCTCCACATCCTCGGCCTGCACGACGCCGCGTGGGAGGGGGAGTTCTTCCTCGCCGGTCAGCCCGTCCACCAGCTCGACAAGAAAAAGCGCTTCGAGCTGCAGAAAAAGCACATCGGTTTCGTCTTCCAGAGCTACCACCTCCTCGACGACCTCACCGTTTACGAAAACCTCGAGATCCCGCTCTCCTACCGCGATGTCCCCAAAAAGGATCGCGAGAGCATCGTGTGCGACGTCCTCGACCGCTTCGCCATCGTGGGCAAGAAGGACCTCTACCCAAACCAGCTCTCCGGTGGCCAGCAGCAGCTCGTGGGCGTGGCCCGCGCCCTCGTGGCCCGGCCGTCGCTGATCCTCGCCGATGAGCCCACCGGCAACCTGCACTCCGACCAAGGCCGCGAGATCATGCAGCTGTTCAAGACCCTCAACGCCGCCGGCACCACCATCATCCAGGTCACGCACTCCGCCGAGAACGCCACCTTCGGCTCCCGCATCATCCGCCTGGCCGATGGCATGATGTTGTCCTGAGCTTCCGACGTCCACCCACCACCCCCACCCCATGAACCGTAGCTTTCCCCGCCTATTCTCCTGGTTATTCCTCGCTAGCATATGCCCCTTGGTTTCCCCCGGAGCCGAGGCTTCGGCTCCGACCAAGTCGCAGTTTATTTATATCCTGCGCCTCGTGCCCCGACTGCATGCAGATGCCGCGTGGACGCC